>NZ_DDHH01000094.1:308-10458 GCF_002338015.1 Rhizobium sp. UBA1881 | reverse complement strand
CGATATCAACATGGGCTGCCCCGCCAAGAAGGTGATCGGCGGCTATTCCGGCTCGGCGCTGATGCGCGATCCGGATCATGCGCTCGGCCTCATCGAGGCAACGGTCAAGGCCGTCGATGTTCCCGTGACGCTGAAGATGCGCCTTGGCTGGGACGAGAATTCTATCAACGCCCCCGAAATCGCAAAACGCGCCCAGGAGGCCGGCGTTCAACTGGTCACGATCCACGGCCGTACGCGCATGCAGTTTTACGAAGGACGCGCCGATTGGGACGCGATTCGCGCTGTGCGCGATGTCCTCACCATCCCGCTGGTCGCCAATGGCGACGTCGAAACGGTCGAGGACGCCCATGAAATCCTGCGCCGCTCCGGCGCCGATGCCGTGATGATCGGCCGTGGCTGCCAGGGGCGCCCGTGGCATGCCGGCGTGCTCGCCGGCGCCGATGCGCCTCAGCCGTGGGAGATCGCTGATATCGCCGTCGAGCATTATCGCATGATGCTCGATTTTTATGGCGAAGCGGTCGGCGTTCGTCATGCTCGCAAGCATCTCGGCTGGTATATGGAACGCTTCGCACCGTCGGTGTCGGCAAACGATAAGGCGGCGATCATGACCGCGCGCGATCCTCGCGAGGTCTCGCAACGATTCCACGATGCCCTGGTCGCGGCGGCAGACAATACAGATGCCCGGGAGGCTGCATGACAAACGACGCGTCGCTATCATCTGCCCATGCCGGCAGTGCCGTCGCCATGGCCGTTCTCAACGCCATCCAGAACCCAGTCATCATGGTCGATGATGCCGGGTTGGTCGCCTTTGCCAACTGGGAGGCGGAAGCCTTCTTCGGGGCGAGCGCCTCTCATCTGGCGCGCTACAAGATCTCGACCTTCATTCCCTTCGGCAGCCCGCTTCTGGCGCTGATCGACCAGGTGCGCGAACGCCGCGCGCCGATCAACGAGTATCGCGTCGATCTGAGCTCACCAAGGCTCGGCCAGGACAAGCTCGTCGACATCTACGTCGCGCCGGTGACGAGCGAGCCGGGCTCCGTCGTCATCGTCTTCCAGGAACGCTCGATGGCCGACAAGATCGACCGGCAGCTGACGCACCGCGCTGCCGCCCGTTCGGTCACAGGTCTGGCCTCGATGCTGGCGCACGAAATCAAGAACCCGCTCTCGGGCATTCGCGGTGCCGCCCAGCTGCTTGAGCATTCGGCAACCGACGATGACCGCGCGCTGACCCGGCTGATCTGCGACGAGACTGACCGCATCGTCTCGCTGGTCGACCGCATGGAGGTCTTCTCCGACGAGCGCCCGGTCGATCGCGTGCCCGTGAACATCCATTCCGTGCTCGATCATGTGAAGGCGGTCGCCAAGGCAGGCTTTGCGCGTCACATCAAGATCACCGAGAACTACGACCCCTCGCTGCCGTCGGTCTATGCCAACCGCGACCAGCTGGTGCAGGTCTTCCTCAATCTCGTCAAGAACGCCGCCGAGGCGATCGGCGACCGGCCGGATGGCGAGGTCGTGCTGACGACCGCCTATCGTCCCGGCATCCGCCTTTCGGTCGCGGGAACGCGCGAGAAGATTTCGCTGCCGCTGGAGTTCTGCGTGCAGGACAACGGCCCGGGCGTTCCGTCCGATCTTCTGCCGCATCTGTTCGACCCCTTCATCACCACCAAGACCAACGGCAGCGGCCTCGGTCTTGCGCTGGTGGCCAAGATCATCGGTGATCATGGCGGCATTATCGAATGCGACAGTCAGACCAACAAAACCACATTCCGCGTGCTCATGCCTGCCTCCAAGGACGCATCGTTTGAGGACGCAACCATAACCCCCACAGGACCTTCTCGATGACAGCAACGATCCTCGTCGCGGATGATGATGCGGCAATTCGTACGGTGCTTAATCAGGCCTTGAGCCGCGCCGGATATGACGTGCGTATCACCTCGAACGCCGCCACCCTGTGGCGCTGGGTTTCAGCCGGCGAGGGCGACCTCGTGGTCACCGACGTCGTCATGCCCGACGAGAATGCCTTCGATCTGCTTCCGCGCATCAAGAAAGCCCGTCCGGATCTTCCCGTGCTGGTCATGAGCGCGCAGAACACCTTCATGACGGCGATCAAGGCCTCGGAAAAGGGCGCCTACGACTATCTGCCCAAGCCCTTCGATCTGACCGAGCTGATCGGCATCATCGGCCGCGCGCTGTCGGAACCGAAGCGGAAGCCCGCCAAGGTCGAAGACGACGTGCAGGACGGAATGCCGCTGGTTGGCCGCTCGGCCGCCATGCAGGAAATCTATCGCGTCCTGGCGCGTCTGATGCTGACCGACCTGACGCTGATGATCACCGGCGAATCCGGCACCGGCAAGGAGCTCGTCGCCCGCGCGCTGCACGACTATGGCAAGCGCCGCAACGGTCCCTTCGTCGCGATCAACATGGCCGCGATCCCGCGCGACCTGATCGAATCCGAGCTCTTCGGTCATGAAAAGGGCGCCTTCACCGGCGCGCAGACCCGCTCGACCGGCCGTTTCGAGCAGGCCGAGGGCGGCACGCTGTTCCTCGATGAAATCGGCGACATGCCGATGGATGCGCAGACGCGGCTGCTGCGCGTGCTGCAGCAGGGCGAATACACCACCGTCGGCGGCCGTACGCCGATCCGCACCGATGTGCGCATCGTGGCAGCCACCAACAAGGATCTGAAGCAGGCGATCAACCAGGGCCTCTTCCGCGAGGATCTGTACTACCGCCTCAACGTCGTGCCGCTGCGCCTGCCGCCGCTGCGCGACCGCGCTGAAGATATCCCCGATCTCGTCCGCCACTTCGTTCAGCAGGCGGAGAAGGAAGGTCTCGGCACCAAGCGTTTCGATCAGGAAGCGCTTGATCTGATGAAGGCCTACGCTTGGCCGGGCAACGTGCGCGAGCTGGAGAACCTCATCCGCCGCCTGATGGCACTTTATCCACAGGATGTGATTACCCGCGAAATCATCGAATCCGAGCTGCGCTCCGACGTACCGGATAGCCCGATCGAGAAGGGGCCGATCCGCAACGGCAACATGACAATTGCTCAGGCTGTCGAAGAAAACATGCGGTCCTATTTCGCCACGTTTGGCGATAATCTGCCGCCTCCGGGCCTTTATGACCGCGTTTTGACCGAGATGGAGTATCCTCTCATCCTGGCCGCGCTGACGGCCACGCGAGGCAACCAGATCAAGGCCGCCGATCTGCTCGGTCTCAACCGCAACACGTTGCGCAAGAAGATCCGCGAACTCGGCGTATCCGTCTACAGAAGCTCCCGCACCGCTTGACGCCCTGCAACGCTTGACAATGTGACGTGATGCGTTGCATTTTCGCCACATTGCGTTGCCAATAAGTCACGCAAGGGGTTTGTGTTCCTGCGGTCAGTTCTGCGTCCGAAGATCCGGCTCGACGATGGACGAGCGGGAGATCGAGCGCGGTCTTTCACCCTGACCCATGGACGGCGGCGAAATGCGTTTCGCCGCGTGGAGAGTTAAACGAATGAAGCAGGATGCGTTGCCGCCGGCGGCGGAGGGCGAAGCAGTTACCACGGTAACGGATCGCCGCGCGCTGTTTGCTCTGCCCGGTCTCGTGCTTGCCGGGGGCGCGCTCCTCTGCGCCACGATGACGCTCTTCGTGCTGCTCGGCCTGACGCCGATCGCCCCGACATCGCCGGTGGTCATCACGTCAGTCGTCGTCAATTCCTTCTTCGTGCTCGGCCTGATGGCCCTGATCGGTCGCGAGGTTTCGCGGCTCTTGAAGGCGCGCAAGCGTGGTCGCGCTGCGGCACGTCTGCATATCCGCATCGTCGTGCTCTTCTCGATCGTGGCGATCACGCCCGCCATTCTCGTGGCCCTCTTTGCCAGTATCACGCTGAACGCCGGTCTCGACCGCTGGTTTGCGCTCAGAACGCAGTCGATCGTCAGCTCCTCCCGAAACATCGGGCAGGCCTACATGATGGAGAATGCGAGCTATCTGCAGGGCCAGACGGTCTCGATGGCCAACGACCTGGAGCGCAATCGCCAGCTGTTCAATCTCGATCGCACCGGCTTTGCCGAGTTGATGACGCGCCAGGCGAGGGGACGCGGCCTGCTCGGTGCCTTCCTGGTGCAGGCGGATGGCACTGTGATCACGCAGGCCGATATCAAGACCGAGAAACCGCTGCCGGCGATCCCGCAGGACGCGCTCAATAAGGCTTCGGCCGGCCAGCCGACGCTCATTCCGCCGGGTGTGACGAACCTTGTCGGCGCCATCATCAGGCTCGAATCCATTGACGGCGCATTCCTCTATACGGTGCGCGCGGTCGACCCCAAGGTCATGACCGCGATGCGGATGATGGAGGAGAACGCCACCGAATACAGGTCGATGGAGGCGGGGCGTTTCTCGCTGCAGATCGCCTTCGCCATCCTCTATGTCGGCTTCGCACTGATCGTGCTCCTCGCCGCCATCTGGACGGCCATCGCCGTCGCCGACCGTATTGTCCGCCCGATCCGGCTGCTGATCACCGCAGCCGACAGCGTCGCAACCGGCAACATGGACATCGTCGTTCCCGTGCATGCCGTGGATGGCGACGTCGCCAACCTGTCGCGCACCTTCAACAAGATGATCTCCGAAATCCGCACGCAACGCGACGAGATCCTCGAAGCCAAGGACGAGGTGGACGACCGCCGCCGCTTCATCGAAGCGGTTCTTTCGGGTGTGACCGCCGCCGTCATCGGGGTTGAGAGCGATCGGCGGGTCACCATCGTCAACAGCTCGGCCGAAACGTTGATGGCGCTTGATGCCGGCGACATGCTCGGCAAGCAGCTCTCCGAAATCGCGCCTGAGGTCGACCAGGTTCTGACCGAGGCGGCGTCGCGCTATCGCGGCGATTTCCGCAAGCAGATTGCGCTGGTGCGCGCCGGCACCGTGCGTACGCTGAGCGTCCAGGTAACGCGCGAGGAAGTGCGCGATCTTAGCGAATCCTACGTCATCACGCTCGATGACATCACCGACCTCGTGATTGCTCAGCGCTCCACCGCCTGGGGCGACGTCGCGCGCCGTATCGCCCACGAAATCAAGAACCCGCTCACCCCGATCCAGCTGTCGGCCGAGCGCATCCAGCGCCGCTATGGCAAGCAGATCAACCAGGATGACCGCGGCGTCTTCGATCAGTGCACCGAGACGATCATCCGCCAGGTCGGCGATATTGGCCGCATGGTCGACGAGTTCTCCTCTTTCGCGCGCATGCCGAAGCCGATCAAGGAGCCGAGCGACCTGCGCAAGATACTGCACGACGCGGTCTTCCTGCGCGAGATGGGCAACAGCCACGTCGCCTTCCTGCAGGAATTCGGCGATGCGCCGCTCGAAGGGCAGTTCGACAGCCGCATGCTGGGCCAGGCCTTCGGCAATCTCATCAAGAACGCGGTGGAAGCGATCGAGGCCGTACCGGCCAACGAGCGCGAGGAGCGCAAGGTGCTGGTACGCGCGTCGCTGGATCAGCCACGTGACCGCTTCACCGTCGATATCATCGACAACGGACGCGGTCTGCCTGTCGAGAACCGGCACAGCATCTTGGAACCGTATATGACGATGCGCGAAAAGGGGACCGGTCTCGGCCTCGCCATCGTGAAGAAGATTATTGAAGAACATGGCGGGCAGCTCGAACTGCATGACGCACCCGCTGATTTTGACCAGGGAAGAGGGGCCATGATCCGCGTGCATCTGCCACGCCTGGAGCAATCGCCCGCCGCCTCGGCCGCAAGTGACAAGGAAAATGCATATGGCCTCTGATATTCTGGTCGTCGACGACGAACACGACATCCGCGAGATCGTCTCCGGCATTCTCTCCGACGAGGGCCACGAGACCCGCACCGCGCACGACAGCGACAGCGCTCTGGCTGCGATTTCGGACCGTGCGCCGCGGCTGATCTTCCTCGACATCTGGATGCAGGGCAGCAAGCTCGACGGTCTGGCGCTGCTGGATGAGGTCAAGACGCGCCATCCCGACATTCCCGTCGTCATGATCTCCGGCCACGGCAACGTCGAGACCGCCGTCTCCGCCATCAAGCGCGGCGCCTTCGATTTCATCGAGAAGCCCTTCAAGGCCGACCGCCTGATCCTGATCGCCGAGCGCGCGCTGGAAAATTCCAAACTCAAGCGCGAAGTCTCCGAATTGAAGCGCAAAGCCGGCGATCCGGTCGAGCTGATCGGCACTTCCGTTGCCGTCTCGCAGCTCCGCCAGACGATCGAGAAGGTATCGCCGACCAACAGCCGCATCATGATCCTCGGCTCCTCCGGCTCCGGCAAGGAACTGGTCGCGCGGATGATCCACAAGAAGTCGTCGCGCGCGAGTGGGCCGTTCGTGGCGATCAACGCCGCCAACATCACGCCCGACCGCATGGAAGTGGCGCTCTTCGGGACTGAGGGCTCGCCCGGCCAGGCGCGCAAGATCGGCGCGCTCGAGGAAGCGCATCGCGGCATTCTCTATCTCGACGAGGTCGGAGAAATGCCGCGCGAGACGCAGAACAAAATCCTGCGCGTGCTGGTCGATCAGCAGTTCGAGCGCGTCGGTGGCTCCAAGCGGGTGAAGGTCGATGTGCGCATCGTCTCGTCCACGGCCTATAATCTCGAAAGCCGGATTGCCGAGGGCTGGTTCCGCGAGGATCTCTATCATCGCCTAGCCGTGGTGCCGGTCAAGGTGCCGTCGCTGGCCGAACGCCGCGAGGACATCCCGTTCCTCGTCGATCAGCTGATGCGCCAGATTTCCGAACAGGCGGGCATTCGTCCGCGCCGCATCGGCGACGACGCGATGGCGGTTCTGCAGGCCCACGACTGGCCAGGCAATATCCGCCAGCTGCGCAACAACATCGAGCGCCTGATGATTCTCGCCCGGTCCGATGGGCCGGATGCGCCGATCACCGCCGAGATGCTGCCGACCGATCTCGGCGACATGCTTCCGAAAGTATCTGCGAAGAACGACTATCACATCATGACGCTTCCCTTGCGCGAAGCGCGCGAGATGTTCGAGAAGGATTATCTGATTGCCCAGATCAATCGATTCGGCGGCAATATCTCGCGCACCGCCGAGTTTGTCGGCATGGAGCGCTCGGCGCTGCACCGCAAGTTGAAGTCGCTGGGTGTCTGATCAGAGGTTTGATCGGTAGCCGGCGTGTCTTTTCGAGCGGCGGGCAGGGTAGCGGCAGGGGCCCCAGGTGATCTGCCGCCGCATAAAATTAGACAGGCCTTTTTCGTCGTTGCGGAAAAGATTGCGATTTGATACCAAAGGCTTTCCAGGCAGCAGGGATGAGGGTTGTCGGCTGCCTGATGGAAAAATAAGAAGTATTTTACCGGCACGTGAAGGCCGGCAATAAAGAAAGAATCGGCGCGATGGCGGAACGTTCTCAAAACCTGCAGGACTTATTTCTCAATACTGTTCGCAAGCAAAAGATTTCCCTGACTATATTTCTGATTAACGGTGTGAAGCTGACCGGCGTTGTTACGTCGTTCGACAACTTCTGCGTTCTGCTGCGCCGTGACGGCCATTCGCAACTCGTGTATAAGCACGCGATCTCGACCATCATGCCCGGCCAGCCGATGCAGATGTTCGAAAGCGAAGAATCCGCTTCCTGACAGGACAGACGTCATCTCGACACGTGATACCAAGAATGATTCGATCATCCCGGAAGCTGTGAAGCACCGGGATGACATGCGCGCGACCGTCGTCGTTCCCGTGCTCAAGCAGGCACGCGGCAGCCGCGGCAGTGCCGACACCATCACCACGACCCGCACGCCGGAAAGCCGCCTCGAAGAGGCGACGGGCCTGGCGCAGGCGATCGATCTCGATGTGGTCAAGGGCACTATCGTAACCGTCAGCGAGCCGCGTCCGGCGACACTGATGGGCACCGGCAAGATTCAGGAGATCAAGGACAGCCTTGATGAGACCGATTCCGGCCTCGTCATCGTCGATCATCCGCTGACGCCGGTCCAGCAGCGCAATCTCGAGAAGGAATGGAACGCCAAGGTCATCGACCGCACGGGCCTCATTCTCGAAATCTTCGGCCGCCGCGCCTCCACGAAGGAAGGCACGCTGCAGGTCGATCTCGCCCATCTCAACTATCAGAAGGGCCGGCTGGTTCGCAGCTGGACCCACCTTGAGCGCCAGCGCGGTGGTGGTGGCTTCATGGGTGGTCCGGGTGAAACCCAGATCGAAGCCGACCGCCGCATGCTGCAGGACCGCATCATCAAGCTCGAGCGCGAGCTGGAGCAGGTGGTCCGCACCCGCCAGCTGCATCGCGCCAAGCGCCGCAAGGTGCCGCATCCGATCGTGGCGCTGGTGGGCTACACCAACGCCGGCAAGTCGACGCTGTTCAACCGCATCACCGGCGCTGGCGTTCTCGCCGAAGACATGCTGTTTGCGACGCTCGATCCGACGCTGCGCCGCATGAAGTTGCCGCACGGCCGCACCGTGATCCTGTCGGACACCGTCGGCTTCATCTCCGACCTGCCGACCCATCTCGTCGCCGCCTTTCGCGCAACGCTGGAAGAGGTGCTGGAAGCAGACCTCGTCCTGCACGTCCGCGATATGGCCGATGAGGATAACCAGGCGCAAAGCGCCGACGTGCTCCGCATCCTGAAGGATCTCGGCATCGACGAGGCCGAGGGTGAAAAGCGCATCATCGAGGTCTGGAACAAGATCGACCGCCTTGAGCCGGAAAACCACGAAGCGATCGTCCAGAAGGCCGAGGGTGCCCGCAATGTCGTGGCGGTTTCCGCCGTGACGGGCGAAGGCGTCGATGCGCTGATGGAAGAGATCAGCCGCAGACTATCCGGCGTGCTGACGGAAACCACCGTCATGCTCCCGGTTGACAAGCTTGCCTTGCTGCCATGGCTTTACGATCACGCGATCGTCGACAGTCGCGAAGACAATGAGGACGGATCGGTCACGCTCGATCTCAGGCTTTCTGAAACGGAAGCGACCGAACTCGAGCGCCGGCTGGGCAATACGGCGAGGCCGAAGGAAGACTGGGAGCGCTGATCCGGCGCCCCCATTGTCCATTTGGCGCTCGGCTAGACCAGCGCGCTCTCATCCTGCACCGCGACTTTCTCCTCTGGCACGAGCTGATCAAGCTTGATCCGTCCAACCGGATCGAGCAGCTCACCCGTGACCAGCGTGGTGATCAGGCTGCGCACCAGCGGCAGCTTGGTCGCCGGGCCGATAAGGATGTCGCGGGTGAAAGGCAGCACTGAACTGTCTGATTGATAAAACGGCGTCAAGATACGGCTGAGCAGCTGATAGAAGCGGATATGGATCTGCCGCTGCTTCAGATGGCGGTCGATGGCTTCGCCGACCGTCGCCTCGTGGCAGAGTGCCGAAGCCAGCGATGCTGCGTCGAGCAGCGCCATGTTGGCTCCCTGGCCAAGCTGCGGGCTCGTCGCATGCCAGGCGTCGCCGATCTTCAGGACGTGCTTGCCCGCAACAGGCGTTCGGGTCAGATGCCGATAGCGCGCGTGCACCGGCTCGGCCACGGCGGCCAGTGCTTCCGCTTCCGGCCAGAAGGATCGGACCGCGTCGATCCAGGCGTCGCGCCCGGCAGCCCGCCATGCCTCGAAATCCTTGTTGCGGATGCTCCAGAAGAACGTAGCCATCGGAGCCGCGCCATCGCGCGCGGTGCCGACAGGCAGTACGCCGGCCATCTGGCTTGCTCTCTTGTAGCGTTGCTCCAGTTCGTCCTTGCGGAAGACGCCATACTGCGGCCAGGGCACCGTCGCCCAGAGTGCCCCATAGCCGAGTTCGGTGGCGGCCTTCGCCGCGACCGGCGAGTTGGCGCCCATGGCGTCGATGGCGAGATTGGCGGTCGCCGTGCGTATGCCGCCGTCGAGGACCAGGCGCGGCGCGCTGCCAGCCTCGATCTCGGTTACCCGCGACGATGTCTCGAACCGCACCCCGGCACTGATCGCGGCTTCAAGCAGCAGATCGAAGAGGGCGACGCGCTGGATGGCGATGCCGTAGGCGCCCGGGCGATAGCCGACGTCGAGCACGGTTCGGCCATTGCCGGACAGGCGCCCATGCATGCGGCTGATGCGGGCGCCGCGCGCCTCGACTTGGGCAAGCAAGCCCATGCGCGAGAGAACCGCGGCCCCTGTCGGCTGCAGCACGAAGCCGGAG
>NZ_DDHH01000094.1:0-131 GCF_002338015.1 Rhizobium sp. UBA1881 | reverse complement strand
GGCTGCAGCACGAAGCCGGAGCCAACGGGCTGCGGCGCACTCATCTGGTCATAGATCGTGACGCGGGCGCCGCGGCTCGCAAGCAGTGCTGCGAGCGAGAGGCCACCAACGCCGGCGCCGGCAATCGCGAT
>NZ_DDHH01000176.1:0-32498 GCF_002338015.1 Rhizobium sp. UBA1881 | reverse complement strand
CGGCCGTGCCGGAAGCGGCGGCCGGCGGTGTCGTGCCTGCGGCGGCAGGTGCGACCGGGTCGGCGGAAGCGACATTCTGCTCGGCGACGGACTTGCCTTCGGCGACCTGCGTGCTTGGTGCCGCGGCTGGGCCGCTATCGACCTCAGTGCCATCGGCCATCAGCCGCTGCGTGAACTTGTTGCCTGCAGCAGAACCGTCGGCGGAGGCGGCGCCGTTCTGCGCGGCATCAGGCGTCGCAGCAGCCGGCTTGGCATCGCTCGTCTGGTCGGCGGGCGCTGTCGTGCCTGCGACAGGCGGCGTCTGCGCGGTCTGCGATGGTGCTGCGCTGACGAGGCCCTTGACCATTTCGGTCAAGGCAGCCTGGTGCGTATAGGCGGCATAACCGCCGCCGCCGACAACGCCCAAAGCGATCAGAAGCGCGATGATGGAGCCGATGCCGAAACGACGACGCTTCGGCTCCATGCGGAAATTCTTGCCCTGGAACTTCGAGGCGATGTCGTCGTCGCTGTTTCCAACCGACAGGCCATCGTCATCCGCGGCAACGACGCCACGATTATCGTAGCCGCGAAGCCTTGTTGCTTCCTGCCAGTCGTCGCCGGCGAGAGGCTCGTTCTTCGGCGTCGGTCCGCCGTGAATTTCGGAGAAGAGATCGACATCCTCGTAGGATGTGGCAGCCGGTGTCTTCTTGTCGTTGTCGATCGGCGGCAGATCGTCGAACGCAGCCGCTTCCCAGGAGAAGCTCTCATTGGCGACAGGCATCTTGGCCGGTGCGGCCGGTACCGGCGCCGCAGCGTAGTCGATGCTCGACACCACCTCGTCGAAGGCGCGCGCCGCATCATTGGCGGCAGGCGCTGCATGCGAGGTCTCGGAGAACTGGCGCAGCTCTTCGAGCGCCCAATCCGTCGGCTCAACCGTCTTCGTGGACGGTTCCGGCACCTCTTCGGCCGGCTCGTTCCAAACCGGGTCGAAATGACCGGCGGCGTCGGCATGAATGGGATCGTCCTGCGTCTGCTCGACGAACTGATGCGGCGGCTCGAAAACAGGAACCGGCTCGACGAGACGGTTGCTCAGGTCGAAATCGCGCGCAACCGGCTGCGCCCGCAGCGCATCGTCGATGACAGGCTCGGCATAGGGCTCAACGTCGGGTGCGGCAGCGAAATCATGGCCATGCGTTTCGCGCGCGGCATCATACTGGTCCTCGACCGGCAGTTGCCAAGGCTCGACCAGCTCCGGCTCGGAGGCGGCGGACACATGCGGCGCTTCCTCGAACACGGGCTCTTCATGCGAATGCGCGGGCTCGTGATAGACTTCCGGCTCGGGCTGAACTTCCGGCTCTTCGTGAACCTCGGCTGCATGCACCGGCGCCGGCTCTTCGTAAACCGGCTCCTCATGCACGACAGGGTCGGCAGCAACCGGAGCCTCGGGCTCGACGGGCGCTTCGTAAGCCGGTTCCCCGTAAACAGGTTCTTCCTGCGCGGGCGCCTCGTAGGCGGGATGCTCGTAAGCGGGCTCGGCTTCCGGTGCCTCTTCCGCCTGTTCGGCGACTGGCTCTGGTGCCGCGGCAACCTCGGGCTCGGGCGCGACTTCGGGCTCCGGCGGCGCTTCCGTCACCGGCTCGGCGACAGCGGCCTGGTCCTCGGCCGGCAGCGCATCGGCATGCTCGGCTTCGACTTCACGAATGGCGGCTTCGAGCTTTTCCAGCTGGCGCTGCAGCATGGCCTCGGGCGGACGCGGCTTCATGTTCTCGAGCTGCCGCTGTACGGCACCGCGAGCACGCTCGTAAACCTTCACCCGCATATCGGGAGTGTTGTCGGTCAGGCCGTCAACCGCCCGCCGGATAACTGCGATAAAATCCGCCATACGTACTTTCTCTAAGAGTGTGGTTCGCCGCGCGAACCACACAAATAATCATATAAAACCTTAATCCTCAAAAGGATCGGTCACAAGTATGGTGTCATCGCGCTCAGGACTTGTAGACAGGAGAGCGACGGGGGCGCCGATCAGCTCTTCAACCTGGCGGACATACTTGATCGCCTGGGCAGGCAGATCGGCCCAGCTGCGCGCGCCGACGGTCGATTCCTTCCAGCCCTCGAGCGTGATGTAGACGGGCTCGACGCGCGCCTGGGCAGCCTGGCTGGCCGGAAGATAATCGATCTCCTTGCCGTCGAGCTTGTAGGCGACGCAGATCTTCAGTTCGTCGAGACCATCGAGAACGTCGAGCTTGGTGAGCGCGATGCCCGTGATGCCCGAGGTCTTCACCGTCTGGCGAACCAGAACGGAATCGAACCAGCCGCAGCGGCGCGGACGGCCGGTATTGACGCCGACTTCGCGACCGACGGTCGAAAGATGCTTGCCGACCTCGTCGTTCAGCTCGCACGGGAACGGACCTTCACCGACGCGGGTCGTGTAGGCCTTGGTGATGCCGAGGACATAACCGATCGCTGTCGGGCCGAGACCCGAACCGGCGGCAGCCTGACCGGCAACCGTGTTCGACGAGGTGACGAACGGATAGGTGCCGTGGTCGTTGTCGAGCAGCGCGCCCTGCGCGCCTTCGAACAGGATGCGGGCGCCGGCCTTGCGCTGGTCGTCGAGGATACGCCAGACCTGGTCGACATAGGGCAGAACCTGGTCGGCCACGTCGTTCAGTTCCTTCTCCAGCGATTCCACCGAAATCTCCGGCAGGCCGAGGCCACGGCGCAGAGCATTGTGGTGCGTGAGCAGGCGATCGATCTTGGCCGGCAGCGCTTCCTTGTCGGCGAGGTCGATGGCGCGGATCGCGCGGCGTCCGACCTTGTCTTCGTAGGCGGGGCCGATGCCGCGGCGGGTGGTGCCGATCTTGGTACCGCTGTTGGAGGCAGCATCTTCACGGAAGCCATCGAGATCGCGATGCAGGGACAGGATCAGCGGCGCGTTGTCGGCGATGCGCAGAATCTCGGGCGATACGTTGACGCCCTGGGCACGCAGCTTCTCGACTTCGGCGACGAAATGATGGGGATCGACGACGACGCCGTTGCCGATGACGCTGAGCTTGCCGCGCACGAGGCCCGACGGCAGCAGCGCCAGCTTGTAGCTGACACCATCGATGACCAGCGTATGGCCCGCATTGTGTCCGCCCTGATAGCGCACGATCACATCGGCACGTTCCGAAAGCCAGTCGACAATCTTGCCCTTGCCTTCGTCACCCCATTGCGAACCGACCACAACTACGTTCGTCATTCACGTCTTCCTGTTAAAGGCGGATTTAACCGCTCCCTGCTCAAACCCGCGCATCTATAAGGCTTTGTTTTTGGGAAAGCGACCCTGTATTGCCGTCTGAATTGGCTTTTTACGTGACAAATCAGCTATTGGCAGGCTATTTGCCGCCATCGTCGGAGGAAGTTCTGCGCCCGCGCAGCCGACCGGGAGAGAATCGGCCGTGCAGTTTGCCGCCTACATATGCCTTGTCGTTGCCGCGATGTGCTGGGGTGGCAATACCGTTGCCGGAAAACTGGCGCTCGGTCACGTCAGCCCGATGATGCTGACCTCCCTGCGCTGGTTCGTCGCAACGGCGATCATTGCCGCCATATCCGTGCCGCAGCTGAAGCGCGACTGGCCGGTCGTGCGCAAAAACCTCCCTCTGCTGTTCTTTTACGGCATCGTCGGCTACACGCTCTTCAATGCCATGCTCTATTCCGCGGTAAAATATACGACCGCCATCAATGTCGCAATCGAGCAGGCAGGCATCCCGATGCTGATATTCCTGCTCAACTTCCTGTTCTTCCGCACCGGCGTGTCGCTGGCCCAAATCCTGGGTTTCGCGATGACCTTGCTCGGCGTCGCACTCACCGCCGCCCATGGCAGCCTGACCACGCTCCTGGAGCTCGGCCTCAACACCGGCGACGGCCTGATGCTGGTCGCGGTCGCCGCCTACTCCGTCTACACCATCTTCCTGCGATGGAAACCGCCGCTCGACTGGCGCACGCTGATGGCGGTGCCCGCGCTCGGCGCGATGCTCAGCGCGCTGCCGCTTCTGGCCTGGGAGGCATCGAAGGGTGCGGCTCAGCTTCCCGACGGCACCGGATGGCTCATCACCATCTACACGGCGATCTTCGCCTCGCTGATGGCGCAGGTTTTCTACATCAAGGGCGTGGAATGGATCGGCGCCAACCGCGCGGCGCTCTTCATCAATCTCGTGCCCGTCTTCGGCACGCTGTTTTCGGTGGCCCTGCTCGGCGAAACACTGCAGACGTTCCACATCGTGGCACTGGTCTTGACGCTCGGCGGCATCGCCATCGCCGAAAAGGGCCGCCCCAATCGAGTAGCCCCAGCGACGTCGGACGCGAGCTAGCTAGCCCAGTTCCAATGTGGTGACGCCGAAGACATTCTTCAGCGGAACCGTGGGAACGGCGCCGCGATACATACGAGATGTCTCGAACACAGGCTTCAGCCCCATACCGACGGCAAGCGCCACCGCGTCGCGATTGTCGGAGGGGATATCGATGAACACCCGCGCGCCCTTCGCCTCCTGCCCGAGCGTGGAAAGCAGCGCCGCGGCGCTATCCGCATCGGCGGCAAACAGCGGCCCGATCTTGTATCCGTCATAACAGCGGCGGATCGTGCCATAGCCACGGATTTTGCCGCTCTTGCGCACGACGGCCGTGCGCCGATGCTTGCGGTTGGTGCACCACGAGGTCACGAAGGCCGGGCGCTGCGCCGAAAACACGCTGGCATCATAACGCACCAGCCCATCCAGCTTGTCGGTCACCGGCGTGGCGGTCAGCGACGACGACGGCAAGGAGCCGATCACGCCGCCATAGCGAACCGTCTTGTAGGCTTCCTCGAAGCCGGCCTTGCGGTAATTTTCCTGCTGGGCAACCACGCCGTCGAGCCCGATGCTGCGGCCATTCGCCGAGGCGATGCCGGCATCCCAGATCGCCCTGCCGTAACCCTTGCCGCGAAATTCCGGGTGAACCATGTAGAGCCCGAGAAAGGCCAGGTCGTCGCCATACTTGACGACAGAGATCGAGCCAACGGGAACTTCGCCGACCGCGCCGACGAAAAACCCCGATGGATCCGCGTCATGAAAGGGAAGCGAATCGTCGAGACCTGGATTCCACCCCTCCTGGCGCGCCCATTCGAGCACTAGCTCCAACTCACCGGGCCGCATGGGGCGAACGGCAAACTCCGAATTCATGCAATCTTCCCAATCAGGCCCACGGCGAGCGCACACAGGCGGCATAATATGATGAAATCAAGTCTAGCGGCCGCGATACGCGATCGATGACCAGGAAACATGTTCTCTACGGAAGCGATCTGCATCGATCGACATGATGTCGAACACGGAAAACCTTCCGGCCGGAATCATCATGGAACAAGGAACCTGTAATCTCAAGATAATTACTTAACGGAGCATGAAGCGAGCAATGCTCTGCGCTGTTTGATTGGAAAAGAACTTGCGCCGACAGGTCATCCCCGTCTCCCGACACTGAATTAGGATATTTTTCCCAGTTCTCACAGGAGACCCGCAATGCTTCTCGGTATCGGCCTTTCGACTGCCCAATCCCCCGCCCGGCAACGCTTACACCCTCGCGCCATCATCGCATTCGGCGACAGCCTCACCGAGGGCGCAGGCGCATCGTCCCGCGACACCACCTTCCCAGCTATCGCCGCCAGCCTCTTCGATCCGCCGAGAACGATTATCAATCGCGGTATCGGCGGCCAGACCTCGACCGAGATCGCAGCCAGACAAGGCGGCGTGCCGCTCAAGCTTGCCGTGGCCGGCGGCGATATCAGGAACCTCTATCCCCATACGCGCGACTGGATGGACCGGTTCGAGACCGGCATCGTCAACGGCCTCACCCATGAATGCATCCACAAGGGCATCGACGAAAACGGCCTGCCCTATGGCGACATCAGGATCCATGGGACGGCGACAGCCGGCTTCACCGACATCGGCCGACAGATCTACGGCACTATTACCGCCAACTACTCGGCCGAGCCAGGCACCCCCTGGACGATCTCAAGCGAAATTCAGATGATCGCCGGCTCCACCTCAGGCATAGCGGGCATGCGCCTGCTACTGATCGAGGCCGACGAACTCGGCGGCTACCTCAGCGAAATCGCCGCGCCCGCTTTCACGCTCGATGGCACGCGAAGCCACGTCTCGGCGACGGCGACCAACACCCACGGCTTCATCCGCTCCACCCACCTGCTCGATATCATCCCAGGCAGCGCGATCGACATCACACTGCGTATCTTCCCCGGCCAATTCGAACAAGGCGCGACCGCGACCGCGCTGCAGCTGACACCCGGCGACGGCGAAATCCCGGCCTACCACCCGGAATTCTCGCGGCGATGCCGTTTCGATCAAGATAGCGACGGCTGGCTGCCGCGCCTCCAGGACGGCCACGCGACCCCGGTCTCGACGCTAGACGGCAAACTAATCGTCGAAAACGACGACGCCGGCGTGCTGCGAGGATGCGAACTGGCCATCGCCGAAATCCCCGGCGGCCAGATCATCCCAGGCGGCAAGCTCATCCACATCGCCTTCGACATCGAGCTCATCGACGGCAGCAGCCAGATCCATGTCGGCGGCCTCAGCGCACTGGGCGGCAGCTGGGCGACGACGACATCGGACGGCGACCCGACATGGCCGATCTCGGCGAGCGGTCATTACGAACTGGTTTTCTCAGCCGGCAATCTCGCCAGCGCAAACCCTACCTGCGGGGCAATCGCCTTCCTCAGCAGCGGCAGCCTTCTCCGCTGGTCGCTCGACAACATCGTCATCGAATGGGGCGACGAGACCCCGCAAGTGGAGGTCCTCTACCGATCGATCGAGGCGCTGCACGGCGCCAATGGCGCCGTCGGCCTCAGCGGCACGCTGGCCGGCGTGGAGGGCACGCTGACGACCGATGGCGGCACGCGCCACCTGTTCACGCGCAGCCATGCGGGCGATGCCGTGCCTGTCGTATACGCCACGCCCTTCTTGCCCAGCGATGCGACCACAGGCCAGATCCAATGGCTATGGGCCGGCCGCAACAATGCGGTCACGCCCGAGACCGTTCTCTCCGACATCGCGGCCATGACGGCCAATGTGCCCGGCGGCCGCTACCTGATCGGCTCGATTCTACCGTCGTCCGCCGACGCCCCCGAAACCCGCCAGACGATCGCCACCCTGAACGCCACACTGGCTACCCTCTACGCGACACGCTTCGTCGATCTCCACGCCGCCCTTGCAGCCTCAGCAAACCAAACGACCGAGGATCAACAGGACATCGCCGCCGGCCTCATTCCAAGATCGCTTCGCGCCGACGCCCTGCATCTGAACGACCAGGGCTATGCAATCGCCGCCGCAGCCTGGGTGTCGGCTACGCTAGCTATGGGCTGGTAACGCGCGCGCAGCTATGGGCTGGTGACGGGCGCGGATCGGACGCACCGGATTGCCGGCGTAAACGGTCCACGCGGCAAGATCGCTGAAGGCAACGCCCCGCGCCCCTAAAACCGCCCCCTCCCCGATCGAAACGCCAGGGCCGACAAAGGCCTCGGCCGCGACCCAGGCAGCCGCGCCAATGGTGATCGGCTGAGCAATAAGCTGGAACGACGCATCATCGATATCATGCGAACCGGTGCACAAATGCGCGCCCTGCGAGACCACCACGCCGCGACCGATACGAACCGGCGCAATGCAGTAGACGATCGCTCCACGACCGATCAGCGTGTTCTCCTCCATGACCAGATGCGGCGGATACCAGATCCGCGCCGATCCATGCACCCGCGCATTGTTGGCCAACCGAGCCCCAAACAGCCGCAACAGAAACGCCCGCCAGCGATGCAACGGTGCCGGCGTCCAGGCGGCCAGCAGCGCCCAGGTGATCCCCCAGGCGAGCCGTAGCGCGCGGTGCCTAACGCTAAAACTCGGCCCGCCCTCGCGCGAGCCGGACTTCGAGGCGTCGAGTATGCCGAAATTCTCCTGCGCATTACCGCTCATCGTCGCAACCGTTCCCTATAGAGCAGCGCCGTATAAGCTTGGTCCCGCACCGGCCGGGAGATCGCCAGCAGGACTAAGATCTGGCAAACAAACAACGGCAGCACTGCGCCAACAGGGCCACGCAGCAGGATCGGCATCGACGAGGCGATGAGAATACGCGACACGCTGACACCGCCGAACACGCCCCACTCCGCCATCAGCACCGACCGCAGCAGCAGGGCCGCAACGACCCCGCCGAGCGCAACGCCGGCAAAACCGAAATCCATGTAGAGATCACAGCCGACGAAGAAGGACAGGTTCGGCGTCCCGTACATGCCCGCCGCAAACAGCTCGTTGCCGACATCGAGCCCGCCGACGACAGGCTTTCCGGGCCAGACCGCGCGCGGCACGAAGAACAACAGGATGGCGGTGAGCTTCTCGCCCCACATCTGGTCATGCGCCGACATGAAGCGCACCACATGAACCGCCATGTCGAAGACATCGACCGAGGGAATATCGAAGAAGTTGCCGAAGACGGATATCTCGGAAAGATCGCCCACGCCGTCCAGTCCAAGCCGCGTGGTGATGTTCAGCACCGGAAACAGGATCGTCAGCGCCAACAGCCCGACGACATAAAACCACGTAGCCGGAACCCTGCCGCCACAAAACGCCAACACGACCGGCCCCCATACGGCCAGCAGCATGAAGCGCGGCGCGTTGAACGGATTTCGCGAGACCGCCAGCAAGGCGATAACGAGAAGCAGCGGAGCAAGAGAGATCAGTCGCGATCGGGACACATGAAACCGCACCGCGACAAGGCAAGCGGTCACCGACTGCAGTCCGAGAAATAACAGGCTGCCGATGAAAGCCTGCGCCGGGTCCTGCTCCAGCCGCGACGACAAAAGCCGCTCCATTCCGCCTTCGGATGCTACGAAGGATACGAAGGCGAGCGCGTTCAAGGCCAGCAGAACCGGCATCGGCAAAATCGAACCACCCGCTTCGGCGGCTGGCTCATCTCGCTCCATCGGGACAAACAGGAACGGCAGGCAGAAGAGCACCACGATCATCATGGCGGCAATGAACTCGTGCGGCTCGTAGGCATAGGCCGTGATCGCCGTCGCGCCGCCGATCCGGTCCCCATGCATGCGCTGCAGCGGCGAGATCACGAAGTAGACGAAGAGACAGAACCAGAAGACATCGCCGATCTGGAACCGGCGCGACCGAATGCGATACAGCCCGACCAGCACGATCAGAAACATCGGCAGCGTCAGCAGAACGACGAAGAGGCTGTCGGCGAAGGGCAGATTGGCGAGATAAAGCGCAGTAACGGTCCACAGCCTGATCATGCGCTGACCCGCACAATCTTCCGCCCGTCCGATCGCCGGAACACCGAGGGCCAGATCACCAGCGCCCCAACCACATGCGCCACCAGGGCTGGCTGCGCCAGCCCGACAAGCCCAAGCAACGCCCCGAGACCGGCGCTCGCTGCAAAGCCGATCAGCATGGCAAGCACGGCTGCAACAGCAACAATCCGAAAGCGGCCAAGCCCCTGCGCCGCCTGCCCCAGCGTCTGCGACAGCGCGCCGGTCAGCACCCCGACAGAGAAGAGCGCCACCACCAGACCCGATTGCGCGAAGGCGCCACTCATCAGCAAGAAACAGCCGCCGCCAGCCAGCGTCAAGCCAAACGCCAGAGCGGCGGCGAGCAGCGTCGCCAGACGCTGCGCCTCGAATGCCACCCTCAACGTGGCATCACCCTGCTGAAGAGCGCGGACCATATCGGGAAAATGCGCGCGCCGCACGAACTCCAGAACCTGCGAGGCGGCCGCCGCGATCTGCCTGCCATAGACGAACAATCCCACACCCGCCTGCCCCAGAACTGCCGCGCAGACCACGATCTGAAACCGAAACGACAGCTGCCCCGGCAGGATCGCAACGAGCGCAGCGGCACCCTCACGGGCAAACGCGCCGCAGTCAACGACGCTGACCGGCGCCACACGCATCGGGCAGCCCAGCCGCCAAAGCATGACCAGTTGCGCAACGACCGCGACGGCGTAGCCCAGCGACAGCGCCACCCCGAGGATCATGCCCGCATCGGCCGATTGCGCCCCGGCCGCGACCAGTGCGACAGCGGACGCGATATAGGCGAGCATCCCGGTCAACCCGCTGATTCCGCTGAGCCCCAGCCCATCGAAGACGCCGGCCGCGTTGAATGCCGATATCAACAGCGCCGGGATGGCGGCGGGAATATAGGCCCGGGAAAATCCGTCTCCGCCAAGCCGCGCATAGACAAGCGCCGCCAGCGCCAGCACGAGCGCAACGCCCAACCGAACAACCGAGGCCTGCCAGTAGCAGCGCCGCGCCACATCCAGGACCTCGCGATCCCCCGCCAGCGAAATCCGTCGCGCGACGACAACAGGCGCGCCGAAGTCGACAACCATCAATGCCAGGATCGCAAAGGAGAAATGGGTCGCGAACGCCGCCAGGAGATCGAGCGCGCCGCGATGGATCAACCATGTCTGCGCCAGGAATATCGAGCCCTGCCCGACTGCGAAGCTCACGATCAACAGCGCCGCGTTGACCGAACCGCGTGGCCTACCGCCCATATCGGAGAACTTGCTCCACCGGGGAAAGCCGCTTCTCACGCGGCACTCCGCAGCAGCTGGCTCTCGATCCATGCATAGGTTTTCTCCAGGCCATCCATCAGGCTCTGCGTCGGCCGCCAGTGGAGCCTTTCGGTGATCAGCCTGTTGTCCGATCTGCGCCCGCGAACGCCCATCGGGCCCGCCACATGCCGCTTGTGCAGCCGCTTGCCGGCGATCTCGCACACCATGTCCACCAGCTGGTTGATGCTCACCATTTCCTCGGAGCCGATGTTGACCGGCCCGGCGAAATCCGAGCGCATCAGCCGGATCGTGCCCTCGATGCATTCGTCGATATAGAGGAAGGAGCGCGTCTGCAGGCCATCGCCCCATATCTCGATCTCGCCGCCATGGTCGGCCTGCGCCACCTTCCGGCAGATGGCCGCCGGCGCCTTTTCCTTGCCGCCGTCCCACGTTCCCGATGGGCCGAAGATGTTGTGGTAGCGGGCGATGCGGCAGGTCATGCCGTAGTTGCGGGCATAGGACTGATAGAGCCGTTCCGAGATCAGCTTTTCCCAGCCATATTCGCTGTCCGGTGCTGCGGGATAGGCGGAGGATTCCACGCAGTTCGGGTTGTCGGGATCGGCCTGGTTGACGGCGGGATAAACGCAGGCCGACGACGAGAAGAACATGCGACCAACCCCGCGCCGGCGGCACAGATCAGCGACATTGAGATTGATCGTCGCCGAATTGTGGATGATGTCGGCATCGTGCTGTCCGGTAAAAATATAGCCGGCTCCACCCATATCGGCCGCCAGCTGGTAGACCTCGTGGAAATCGCGATCGATCACCCGTCCGCAGACGTCGATCAGCCGGAGATCCGCGACGACGAATTCGTCGGCCACGCTTTCCTCGTAGTCCGGCAATTTGAGATCGACGCCGCGAACCCAAAAGCCGTCGCGTTTCAGTCGACGGACGAGGTGGCTGCCGATAAACCCTCCGGCGCCGCAGACAAGTGCAGTCTTCTCCAGCATGCAACGCCCCCCAGCGCTAGATTGCCTGTTTCTCCATCTGATAAAGGCCGGCGAAAATGGCCTCGAAACGGTCGGTAATCGGCTCGATCGCGAAATTTGCGCGGGCATAGGCATGGCCATTCGCGCCGAGCCGGCGGCGCAGATCGGCATCGCCAGCGAGCTTTCGCAGATTGTAGATGAACCCCGCCGCATCATCAGGATCAGACACAAGACCGGCATCGGCGCGCTCGATGAGCCGTCGCGCCAAGTTGTTGCGTGGCACGGAGGCCAGCACCGGCCGGCCGCACCCGAAATAGGTCAGCACCTTGGATGGCACGCAGAAGGCCCCGGCCCCCTCTTCGATCATCGCGATCAGAATATCGGCGCCCCCGAGCACATCGGGCAAATCGGCAAACGGCACCCACGGCTTTACGCGCAGATTGCTGACACCTTCCGCCGCCGCCTTGCGTGCCAGGTTTTCGGCAATCGCGCCCTCGGAATGAACATCGATCGCAACAGGCAGCGCTTTCGCCGCCTGCAGCAACAGATCAGGATTGTGCTTGTAGCCGAGCGTTCCCGCATAGACCGCCCGGATCGGGCCATTGCCGCTTTCGCTCTCGGAGTGTTTCGGTTCGACTGATCGCATTTCATCCAGCGGCGCCCAGTTTTCGATGACGGAGATCCGACCGGGCGTGATGCCGTTCTGCCGCAGATGCGGGACGAAATCGTCGGTGATCGCGACGACATGATCGCTTGCCCTCAGCAGACCGAATTCGAGCCGCTGATACCGTCGCGCCACCGCATTTCCGATCAGTGGAAACGCCGCTGGCAGGAAGCGGCCAATGGCCTCGCTGTAGATATCCTGCAGCCAGAAAACGAACCGCGCTCCGCAGGCGCGCGTAGCTTTGTGAATGACGGCCTGCGTATCGAGCGGCGCGTTGGCGGAGAGCACGATGTCAGGCCGAAACCGCCTGATCTCACCGGCCACCATCCGCCCGAACTCGATCTCCTGCGCCCGCCGCTTCAGGAAGCTCGATTTCTGGAACGGCTCGGACAATGAAAGGCCGGTGATACGAAACCCGGACGGATCGTCCGGCCGCGCGGCAAGATCACCCTTCGGCGTCTGGAAGCTGGCCGAATAAACGTGCAGAACCTCGTATCCGCGCCGCGCCAGCGAGCGGGCTAGCTGAACCTGAAACGGATGACCGGAATAGTCGTGGACGAGAATGCGCCTTGCATGGACCATGCGTCGCTCTTCAACGAATGAGTGAAATCGCTATTTCAAATGCCTGCAATCAAGCGCCACCCAAAAAAGCCGGGGCGCAGCCATGATGCGAATAAGGTTGCATTTATGAATGAGCTAAACCTTTAGTAACGCAACTAGTGTGTCAAGCGGACGCCGCCGATAAACGCCTGGATTGCACCTAAAGAGGTAGGCCACGGCGGAAGCGGCGGCCTCCACCCCCTACCCAGCATAGACCGTGCGCCACAGCGGCTTGGCCTTGAAGCTGAACCAGTGGCGCTGATCCTGCCCGTTCAGCACCGCGATCACAGGCGTCTCACCGCCGACATTCCCTTTCAGCGCCGCCACCGCCTTGCGCGCGACGTTCTGCGGCGTCCGCGCCCAGCGAACCACGAAGAGCGCGACATCGCAAAGTCTCGCCAGATAGAGCGCATCCACCGCCGCCTCGACCGGCGGCGTGTCGATGACGACGTAGTCGAAATGCAGCCTTGCCCGCGTCAGAAGCGCCCGCACCCGCGCGCTCATCAGCAGCTCGTCGGTCGCGAACTCCGCCGGCCGCGCACCCAGTATGACGGAGAGGTTCGTGGCGTGGTCGACGGCCACCATACTGGCGAGCCCCGGATCGGCCTCGCCGCGCAGAAGATTGACGAAGGCGGGTGTCGGCTCGCGATCGACATGGCGATGAATGCTGGGTTTCCTGAGGTCGCAGTCGATGAGGAGCGTGCGCTTTCCGGCAAGCGCATAGGTCCGAGCCAGCGCGGTGGCGAGCGTCGATTTCCCCTCGCCCGGAAGGCTGGAGGACACCATGA
The DNA here is from genome assembly GCF_002338015.1 of Rhizobium sp. UBA1881. Classification (NCBI taxonomy): domain Bacteria; kingdom Pseudomonadati; phylum Pseudomonadota; class Alphaproteobacteria; order Hyphomicrobiales; family Rhizobiaceae; genus Rhizobium; species Rhizobium sp. UBA1881. The sequence continues at coordinate 18,906 of NZ_DDHH01000176.1, read as the reverse complement.
TCACGATGCCTTCCTCGCGGGTATCCTCCGTCGCGGGATGCCGGCTGAGAAGCGCTTGTTCGACCGAGACCCGGATCCGCCGGATGGACTCCGAAAAGACCGAGAGCGGCGCCGTCAAGATCCGGTCGGAGAGCCCTCGTCCATGTGGCCGCTCCAGCTCGCCACCCTCTTCATGCGGCACCACCGACGCCAGCTGGATGTTCAGCACGGCCTCGACCTGGTCCTCCCCGGTAAATCCGCCAACGAAGAACTCGCGCAGGAAACCGGCCCCGATACCGAACCCAAGCGCGACGAGGCTCATGACGGCAAGGATCGCAGCGGCCCTCGGATAGGATGGCTCGATCGGCGGTAAGGCCTCCGAAATCACCCGGCTGTCGGCCAGTTGTAGGCTGGCCTGCGCCTCGAAGTCCTGCAGTCGGGTGAGCAGGTTCTGATACTGCGCCCGCGCGATCTCAGCCGATTGCTGCAGGCTGTAGAACTGCGTCAACGTCTCGGAAGGTGTCGCCAGCTGCGGCGTGCTTGTCGGTGACGCGGCCGCCCGATTGAGTTGCGCATCGGCGACGCGCAGGCCGATATTGGCGTTCGTGAAGGCATCGCGCATGCCAGCATTGGCGGCGAGGAAGGCATCCAGCCGCCCCTCGTGGCTCGCAAGGCTGTCCTTGGCGGCGCTCACCCGTGCCTGCAGGCTGTTGCGGGCCGCGATCGTGCTCGCCACCTTGGCATCTATCTGATGCTTGATGTAAACCGACGCCACGCGATTGGCGAGAAGCGCTGCCTTCCCGGCATCCTGCGATGTGACGCCAACGGTAATGAGATAGGTCAGTCCCTCACGACGGACCCGGACGGCCTCCTTGAACGAGGCCAGCGTCTCGCGCTCGACGTCATCAGTGGTGTGAGAGGATGCGCCGCTGAAGTGAGTTAAGATGCCCGTAAGATAGCCCGATCGAGGCGCGAATTCCGGGTCATCAACCAGCTTCCCCTCGCGCACGACGTCGAGGAGCACCGCATCGGACTGCGCGATCCGCACCTCGCCCTCCACCCGCGCATTGTCGGAAGCACTGGCAATGACCGCACTGTCCGGCGCCAACAGGTTCTTGGCGCTGGTATCGACAACGACAAGCGCCTGCGCCGTATATCGCGGCGTCAACACCGTCAGGACGATAGCGGTGAGCGAGAGAATGGCGGCGGCGGTGGCCAAGACCACCCATATCTGGCGACGGAGAAGGCCCAAGATCATTCTGAGGTCGGCAATATCGCTCATACGAATGCATATCCTCGGAAAATGAAACCTATACCCGCTCCAGTATCAATGACGAAAAATTACCACAGAAGATTGAAGGCATGACCATAGATCAAAGTGGTAGTGCGCTGGAAGACATCGGGCAGACTCCGAAAGGCCTGCCCGACGATGTTCTTATCTGTACGGCTCGAAGAGCGCCTTGATCGCGTCGACCTCGTTCGGCCGGATCTCGTGTCCGCCGGGATGCCATACGGTCGTCACATCAGCATTCTGACGCTCGTAGTAATCAGCCAGAGCCTTCGTGACCGGCACGGGGCTGATCGGATCGCGTTCGCCGGCGGTGATCAGCACCTTGCGACCCGCCAGACCTGTGTTGGCCTTCGGCTGGAAGGGAATGAGCGGATGCATCAGTGCCGACGCATCGAACAGCCCTTTCTCGATCAGCACGTTGGCGAGAATGTTGGCGCCGTTCGAAAAGCCCAGCCCGAGGATAGCCGAAGCCTGGTGTTCCCGCGCGAGCTCGCTGACGTAACCAGCCATCTTGTCGGTCGCCCGCGCCAGATCGGCCATGTCGTAGACGCCCTCGCCGGTGCGCTTGAAGAAGCGCGCGGCGCCGTATTCCGAGACGTCGCCACGCGGCGAGACGATGGTTGCCTCGGGCAGAAGCTGCCGCGCGAAGTCGAAGAACTGGTTCTCGTCTCCGCCCGTCCCATGCAAAGTGAAGAGAATAGGCTTGCCCGCGGCACCGGCATGCAGCCGGTGCACATATCCATGATCGGTCATATCGATATCCTTAGCTTATGCTTCCAACGGTTCGAGGTGCTGTTCCAGCAGCGAGCGCAGATGCTCGTGCTGTGTCGGCAGCTTCAGCGCTTCGCCGAGATGCGCCGTATCCTCGTCCCGGTCGAAGCCCGGTTCGTTGGTGGCGATTTCAAACAGCACACCGCCTGGCGTGCGGAAATAGATCGCCCAGAAGTAATCGCGGTCGATAACCGGCGTCACCTGGTATCCGGTGTCCGTCAGGGCCTTGCGGACCTCCAGCTGCTTCGCGCGATTTTCCACCGCGAAGGCGACGTGGTGCACCGAGCCGGCACCCGGAAGCGCCCGCGAGATGTTCGGCATCGTTTCGAGATCGATTAGATGCGCGCCGTTGCCGCCTGGGATGGTCAGGCGCTTGACGCCGTCGCGCTCGTCCTGGACCTGATAGCCCATGAACTTCAGCAGCTCCGATGTCGCGCCGTCGTCGCGCAGCCGCATGGCGACCGAATGGAAGCCGCGGATCGCATGATCCTGATCAACGCCACCATGCGTCCAGGGCAGACGGGCGTCGTCCTTGACCTCGACCAGCGCGAAGCCGTCGCCATCGGGACCGGCAAAGTTCAGCCGCTTCTCGCCGAATGTCTCCTCGGCCTTCAGACCCGTCACATTCAGCTTGGCGAGACGATCGCTCCAGAAGCCGATCGAACCCTCGGGAATGGAATAGACCGTCGTTCCGACTTCGCCGGTGCCCGGACGGCCCTGCGCCATCTTCGGGAACGGGAAGTAGGTCATGATCGTGCCCGGCGCACCGTTCTCGTCGCCATAATAGAGGTGGTAGACATCAGGAGCGTCGAAGTTGACGGTCTTCTTGACGCGGCGCAGGCCGAGCGCATTGGTGAAGAATTGATTGTTCGTCTGGGCGTTCGCAGCCATCGACGTAACGTGGTGAAGACCCTTGATCTGGTCGAGCATTTGAGACCCCTTTCTGGCCCGTCTGGCGGGCTGTTCGATGGGTCATAGATGATCTTTATCAGCGCGTTGGAATAGTCCCACGGACCGGAACGCATTGTCTACTTTTAGTGAACGACGATCTGATGTCGTTCATCGCAAGCTATTCATCGGCAGGGTTTTCGGGAAGCTGCCAGTCGATCGGCGAACGTCCATGCTCTTTAAGACAGGCATTCGCCTTGGAGAAATGATGGCAGCCGAAAAAGCCGTTATGCGCGGAAAGCGGCGATGGATGCGGCGATTTGAGAACGAGATGCCTGGATGTATCGACGAACGCCGCCTTGCGCTGCGCATAGGCACCCCACAATATGAAGACCACCGCATCGCATTCGTCATTGACCTTGCGGATCACGGCATCGGTGAAAGTCTCCCACCCCTTGCCCTGATGCGACGCGGCCTGCGCCTCCTCGACCGTCAGCACGCTGTTCAAGAGCAGAACGCCCTGCCGCGCCCAATGCTCGAGAAAGCCGTGGCGCGCCGGCGTAATCCCGAGATCGGCCTGCAACTCCTTGTAGATATTGACCAGCGACGGCGGAATTCTGATGCCCGGCTGCACGCTGAAACACAGCCCATGCGCCTGGCCCGCGCCGTGATAGGGGTCCTGTCCGAGGATCACGACCTTCACATCGTCAAGCGGTGTCAGATCAAGAGCCCTGAAATATTCCGATCCCTTGGGAAAAATCCGTTTCCCCATCTGCTTTCGCTCGATAAGGAAGCTTTTCAGCCTTTGCATGTAGGGCTGCTCGAACTCTGTGGACAAGGCGCTCTTCCAGCTGTCTTCGAGTGCGATGGTCTGTTCATTCATGCAATTGCCTCCACCGGCTCGCCAAAAACGAGCTACAAACTTGCGTCGAAAAGGGATTTGGCGGACATTTTACCGGTCGCCGGCCATCTAAGTTTACGAACTTTGGGTAGTCTGCTTTTAAAACACGGTCGAATTCAAGCGTTGCCGAGGGCTTATTCAGAATGAAATTTGGGACAAGCGGGCTTCGAGGCCTTTCCGAGGATCTGAAGGGCCGGGCATCGGCACTCTATGCGACGGCATTCGGGCGCTATCTCCTCGAAAGCGGAAGGGCAAAGGCGGGTGACCCGATCCTTATTGGCCGCGACTTTCGCCAATCCAGCCCCGAGATCGCCGCCGACTGCATCAAGGCGCTCGGCAAGCTCGGCTTTGCGATGATCGATTGCGGCACGGTGCCGACGCCGGCGCTGGCGCTTTACGGCCTGCATCTCGGTGCCGCCTCGCTGATGATCACCGGCTCCCACATCCCCGCCGATCGCAACGGTATCAAGTTCTATCGGCCCGATGGCGAGATCGACAAGGCTGATGAAGCCGCGATCACAGCGGCGGCGACCGATCTCGACCGCACCGGCTTCGAATGGCCGCTGGGTGACCGGCAAGCCGAGGATCGGGCCGCCGCGTGCCTCGACCTCTTCACGAAGCGCAACGCCAGCCTGCTGCCCGCCAATGCGCTTGCCGGCCTGAAGGTCGGCGTCTACCAGCACAGCACCGTCGCCCGCGATCTCATGATCGAACTGCTCGAGCACTTCGGCGCCGAGGTCACGGCTTTCGCGCGCTCCGAATATTTCATTCCCGTCGATACCGAAGCCGTCTCGGAAGAGACCATTGCACTTTTGAAGCAGGCGGCAACCGACCATGGCCTCGACGCCATCGTGTCTGCCGATGGCGATGGCGACCGGCCGCTGGTGACCGATGAGACCGGCACTCCGTTGCGCGGTGACCTCCTTGGCCTGATCGCCGCCAACTTCCTCGGCGCGGACGCCGTGGTGACACCGGTGACTTCCAACTCCGGCATTGAAGCATCAGGATCGTTCAGCGTCATCCGCACCCGCGTCGGATCGCCCTTCGTAATATCAGGCATGCAGGAGGCGATTACGTCGGGCAAGAAGGGCGTCGTCGGCTTCGAGGCCAATGGCGGCACGCTGGTGGCGAGTGATTTCGAGGTCAATGGCACCACGCTGCTGGCGCTGCCGACCCGCGATTGCTTCCTGCCTGTTCTGGCGACACTGGCGCAGGCGGCCGCAAACAAGCGCCCGCTGTCTTCAATCGCATCCGGCTACGCGCTCCCCTTCGCCGCAGCCGACCGGCTTGAGAACTTCCCGGTCGAGACCAGCGCCAAACTGATGGCCTACTTGCGCGCAAGCCCGGCCAATCTCTCCGACTTCCTGCAGCCAATCGGCCAAGTCGAGAGCACCAGCGATATCGACGGCCTGCGCGTGACGCTTGCCGACAAGCGCATCATCCACTTCCGCCCATCGGGCAATGCGCCGGAAATGCGCTGCTACGTGGAAGCGGAGACAGAGAGCGCTGCCACCGACCTTCTCGCAGCCGGCCTCGGGCGCATCCGCGCCTGGGCGAGCGCAAACTGATCAACGATTAAAGACCATTCGAGGACACATCCAGATGACGCAGAAGATCGTTCCGGTAATCATGGCAGGCGGCAAGGGCACGCGCCTGTGGCCGCTGTCGCGCGCCGCCGCCCCCAAGCAGTTCATCCGCTTCATCGGCGATACCACCCTTTTTCAGGACACGTTGCTCCGCGTCTCCGACAAGACGCTCTATGAGCCGGCGATCGTCATCACCAACGAAGAATTCCGCTTTCTCGTCGCCGAGCAGGCTCGAGAACTCGATATTTCGCTGTCGAGCATCCTTCTGGAGCCGATGGCCCGCAACACGGCCGCCGCCGTTGCAGCCGCCGGTGCGCTGGTGCGCGACCGTTTCGGCGAGAGCGCCATCATGCATGTGCTCGCCTCCGACCACGAGATCGATGCCGACCAGGTCTATTTCGACGCAGTACGCGCCGCGATCGCCGCCGCATCCTCGGGCAAGCTCGTCACCTTCGGCATCAAGCCGACGGAGCCTGCAACCGGTTACGGCTATATCGAAGGCGGCGAGGCGCTGCCGAGCGGCGCGCTGACGGTCAAGCGCTTCATCGAGAAACCGCCGCTTGAAAAAGCCGAGGAGATGCTGGCATCCGGCGGCTTCTACTGGAACTCCGGCATGTTCATGTTCCCGGTCGCCAAGCTGCTCAGCGAAATGACCACCTTCGCGCCTGATGTCCTCAAGGCCGCCGGCGAAGCGGTCGCGCAAGGCGTCAAGGATCTGGACTTCATCCGCCTCGACAAGGCGGCCTTCGCCGAGAGCCCGGATATCTCCATCGACTACGCGGTCATGGAGAAGACGAAGAACGCAGCCGTCGTTCCCTCCCCCTTCCAATGGTCAGATCTCGGCAGCTGGGACGCGATCTGGAAGAGCGGCAATCCTGACGAAAAGGGCAATGTCGCCGCCGAAAACACCACCGTCGTCAACACCCGCAACTCGCTGGTCATGACCCACGGCGTGCATCTCGCGGTCAACGGCATGGACGACGTCGCCGTCATCGCCAGCGAGGATGCCGTCTATGTCGGTCACCTCAAGGACAGCCAGGACGTTGGCGCCATCGTCAAGATGCTCGCCTCCAAGCCGGCGACATCGAAACTCACCGAGACACACCCGACCTCCTATCGTCCCTGGGGCGGCTACACCTCGATCTTTAACGGCGACCGCTTCCAGGTGAAGCGAATCTTCGTCACCCCGGGCAAGAAGCTGTCGCTGCAGAAGCACCACCACCGCTCCGAGCACTGGATCGTCGTCAAGGGCACGGCGGAAGTGACGATCGGCGAGAACGTGCAGATGCTGCGCGAAAACGAATCGGTCTACATCCCCCTTGGCGAAGTCCATCGCCTCGCCAATCCGGGCAAGATCCTGCTCGAACTGATCGAAGTCCAGACCGGCTCCTACCTCGGCGAAGACGACATCATCCGTATCGTCGACGAGTTCGGCCGCAACTGACCTCTTGGTTGTCTTGAACTTATAAAATTACCTCTGTAACACCATCATGGCCTTGCCATCAGGCAGGGCTTTGATCGGTGTTTGAGGAAAATTTCCATGCGTATTGTGATGATCGGCTCGGGCTATGTCGGCCTTGTCTCGGGGGCCTGCCTCGCGGATTTCGGCCATCATATCACCTGTGTCGACAAGTCGGCCGCCAAGATCGACGCGCTAGAAGCCGGCCAGGTACCGATCTTCGAACCCGGCCTCGACACAATCATCGCCCAGAACAGAGCCGCCGGACGCCTGGATTTCTCCCGCGATCTCGCAGCCCCCGTGGCCGCAGCCGACGTCGTCTTCATCGCGGTCGGCACGCCCTCTCGCCGTGGCGACGGTCATGCGGACCTCAGTTACGTCTATGCGGCGGCGCGTGAAATTGCCGCATCGGTGCAAGGCTTCACCGTCGTCGTCACCAAGTCGACGGTCCCCGTCGGCACCGGCGACGAGCTTGAGCGCATCTTCCGCGAAGAGTTTCCCGACAAGGACATCGAGGTCGTGTCCAACCCGGAATTCCTGCGCGAAGGTGCCGCCATCACCGACTTCAAGCGCCCCGACCGCATCGTGCTCGGCACCGAGGAGCCGCGCGCCATCGAGGTCATGCGCGAAGTCTACCGCCCGCTCTATCTCAACGAGGCCCCGCTCTATTTCTGCGAGCGCCGCACCTCCGAGCTGATCAAGTACGCGGCCAATGCGTTCCTGGCCATGAAGATCACCTTCATCAACGAGATCGCGGATCTCTGCGAGCAGATCGGCGCCGACGTGCAGAAGGTCGCCAAGGGCATCGGCATGGACAAGCGCATCGGCGACAAGTTCCTGCATGCCGGCCCCGGCTACGGTGGCTCGTGCTTCCCCAAGGACACGTTGGCGCTGGTCAAGACCGCGCAGGATCACGACAGCCCGATGCGGCTGATCGAAACCACCGTCGCCATCAACGACAACCGCAAGCGCGCCATGGGCCGCAAGGTGGTCGCCGCCTGCGACGGCAATGTGCGCGGCAAGAAGATCGCCATTCTCGGCCTGACCTTCAAGCCGAACACCGACGACATGCGCGATGCGCCCTCGATCACGATCATCCAGGCGCTGCTCGACGGAGGCGCCACCGTCCACGTCTATGATCCCGAGGGGATGGACGCGGCGAAAGACTTGCTCGGCCCGGTCGTCTACGGTAGCGACCCGTATGAGATCGCTGAAGGCGCCGATGCGCTGGTGCTGGTCACCGAATGGGAAGAGTTCCGCGCGCTCGACTTCAAGCGGCTGAAGACCCTGGTCAAGACGCCGGTGCTGGTCGATCTACGCAACATCTATCCGATCGCCGAAGTCACCAGACACGGCTTCAGCTACTTCGCGGTCGGCAAGAAGAGCAAGGCATAACCAACAGCAGGGCATGAGCATGCGGTATTTCATCACCGGAACGGCCGGTTTCATCGGCTTCCATCTCGCGCGCCGGCTTCTGCAGGACGGCCACGAGGTCACCGGCTTCGATGGCATGACGCATTATTACAACATCAAGCTCAAGCATATGCGCAACGCCGCCCTCGCCCAGTTTCCGGCCTTCAAGCCGGTGACGGCGATGCTGGAGGATCGCGCCGCAGTCGAACAGGCGGTCGCAGTCGCCAAGCCCGACGTGATGATCCACCTCGCGGCTCAGGCCGGCGTGCGCTACAGCAACGAGAACCCTGAGGCCTATCTGAACTCGAACCTGATCGGCTCGTGGAACATCCTGGAGATCGCCAAGAACATCGGCGTCAGCCACCTCATGCTGGCCTCGACCTCCTCGATCTACGGCGCCAATCCGACCGTGCCCTTCCACGAGACCGACCGCGCCGACGAACCGCTCACCTTCTACGCCGCAACCAAGAAGTCTATGGAGCTGATGGCGCATAGCTACGCCCATCTCCACAAGATCCCGACCACGGCCTTCCGCTTCTTCACCGTCTACGGCCCCTGGGGCCGGCCGGATATGGCGCTCTTCAAGTTCGTGAAGAACATGCTGGAGGGCCAGCCGATCGAGATCTACGGCGAAGGCAAGATGAGCCGGGACTTCACCTATATCGACGATCTCGTGGAAGCCGTTGTGCGTCTCTCGGCCGTCGTTCCAGCCGAGAGCAATCGCGTCGCATCGGAGAAGGTCGACACGTTGTCGCACCAGGCGCCGTTCCGCATCGTCAACATCGGCGGCGGCCAGCCCATCAGCCTGCTCGACTTCGTAGAAACGGTGGAAAAAGCCCTCGGCCATCCGGCCAAGCGCGTCATGCTGCCGATGCAGCAAGGCGACGTGCCACGCACCTATGCCAGCCCCGATCTGCTGCAGGCGCTGACCGGCTACACGCCAAGCACCTCGCTCGAACAGGGTGCGGCGGCTTTCGTGGAGTGGTATCTCGAAGCGCGCGGTGAACTCGGCACGGCAAGCTGATCCTCAACCCGCGACCAGCGCCGAAAACTTTGCGTCGATCTCGGCCGCCGGCACCGGCCGGCTCAGCGCAAACCCTTGCAGAGCATCGCATCCAAGCTTGGCCAACGTCGCGGCGTGCCGCTCGGTCTCGACGCCCTCGGCGATCACCTTGACGCCAAGCGCCTTGGCAATTTCGATGATCGACTTCACCACCCGCCGCTGCTCGTCGGACGTATCGATTGCATCCACCAGCTGGCGGTCGATCTTCAGGCGCGTCGGGCGCAGCCTGACGAGGCCGATCAGCGAGGCATGGCCGGAGCCGAAATCGTCGATCTCGATCTCGATGCCCATCAGCTTGATCCGGTCGACGCTCTGCATCATCTCGTCGTCGCAGTCGTCGAGGAAGATCGTCTCGATCAGCTCGAAGACGATCGAATTATCAGGGATATCGAGCGCTTCCAGATCGCTGATCAAAAGTGGATCATAAAGCCGCTGGCCGGAGATGTTCACCGAAATCCTCGGTACATCGAAGCCATGCTGCTCCCATTCGCGCCGATCCCTCAGGACGTGCCGAAGGATCGAAGCGTCGATCTCCGCTGTCAGCCCATGCTCGTCGGCGACCTTCAGGAAATCCGCCGGCGCCAGAATGCCCCTCTCCTTGTGTCGCCAGCGCGCCAGCGCTTCGAGCCCGACGATCTCCCGCGTGCGGGCGTCGAATTGCAGCTGGTAATAAGGAACGATTTCGCCTGCCGTCAGCGCCAGCTTGAGCTCCTCGGCGATCCGCCGCTTGCCCATCAGCTCGTCCTTCAGCCGCTGCGTGAAGAACTCGATGCGGTCGCGCCCGCCGCTTTTCGCCGCGTAGAGCGCCATGTCGGATTCGGCCAGAAGATTGGTGTCGCCACGATCCGCCGACCATGAAATGCCGATCGAGCTGCCCGATTGCAGCATCTCATGGCCGAAGCGGATCTTCTTGCGCAACCGCTTCTGCACACGGCGCGCAATCTCCCGCAATTCGTCCATGCTCTCGAAATTCACGAGCACGATGACGAACTCGTCGCCGCCGATGCGCGCCGCCATCCCGGTTTCCGGCAGCACAGCGGCGATCCGCAAGGCCGCCGCGCGCAGCACGGCATCGCCGGCAGCGTGGCCGTAGCTGTCATTGATCTGCTTGAATTCGTCGAGATCGAGATGCAGCACCGCCAGCGTCGAGACGGTTTCGTCTTCCGCGAGCTCCGCGATCCGCTTGTCGAAGAAGCGCCGGTTCGGCAGGCCGGTCAGGTAGTCGTGCGCGGCCGCATGCTCGATCAGCGCCGTGCTCTCCTCAAGCGCCAGCGCACGGGCCTCGGCCACCTCGCGCTGCCGCGCGGCTTCAGCGTTGAGAAGCACGTCGGCGGTCACATCCCATTCCGCGCCGATGAACGACGGCGCTCCCTCGTCGCTCACATAGAAATGCGCCCGCGAGCGGATATAGCGGATCTCGCCATCCGGCCAGATGATCCGGAACTCCGAATTGTACTGGCCGCGCTTGGCGATGGCGTCGTTGAATTCCTGGGTGGCACGCGCGCGATCATCGGGATGGATCGCGTTCGACCAGATCGATGTCGGCACGGGACCGCTTCGCTGGCCGGTGCGGTAGAGGCGATGCATCTGCACGTCCCAGGAGATCTCGTTCGACCGCAGGTCATGCTCCCAGACACCGATCTGCGACGCATCGAGCGCAAGCTCCAAACGCCGTAGAAGATCTTGAAACTCCCGCTCCGAGCGTATGGAGTTCTTAGATGCCAAAGCCATTCATGCCTCACGCCACGTCAAAGCGAAACCCATCCCCGTGCCCGCCAGCAACCACGATCACCTACCAGTGATTGCCAAGTGTGACATTAATTAGAACACCCTAAAAATCTATCAATGATTGCATGCCGGCGTGCCAGCACTATTTATTGTTCGTCAGGGACCGTACCGACCATCAGGATTTTCCGCGTTCGCGGCCGGCCTTTCGCTCCAGTTGCAACAGCAAGCCGCTGTGATCCGTATCGCCATTGCCATCCTCGACGAACGCGGCGAACTCGGCGCGCACGGCCTCGGTCAGCGGCAAGGTCAGCGCCAGGCTATTTGCCTCGGCGACGATGTTGTTGAGATCCTTCAGCTGCAGCCTCGAAGGGCCCGCGCCGCCGAAATTGCGCTCCACCATACGTTGACCGTGAATCTCAAGAATTCGGCTCTCGGCAAAGCCGCCCCGGATGGCCCGGCGAAACGCCTCTGGCGAACCACCACCGGCCTCGACCAGCATCATCGCCTCGGCGACGGCGCCGATGGTGATCGCCACGATCTGTTGGTTGCCGAGCTTGGCGAGCTGGCCCGTACCGCTCGGCCCCACATGCGTCACCCGTCCGAGCGCGGAAAACACGTCGCTCAACGCATCGACGACATCGGCGCTACCGCCCGCCATGATCGCCAGCGTACCGGCCGAAGCGCCGACGACGCCACCGGAAACCGGCGCATCGAGATGGCGGATGCCGCGTTCACTGAGCCTCGCCGCATGATCGCGCGCCGCCTCAGGCGTGATCGAGCTGCAATCGATGACGACCGCGCCGGGCGCGAGCGCCTGTGCCACACCTTGCGAAAACAGGACGTCGCCAACTGCATTGCCATCGCTGAGCATGGTGAAGACGACCGACGCTCCTTCAACGGTCAAAGCCGCTGTCGTCGCGACTGCGGCACCATCGACCCTCAGCGCCTCGGCCTTGGCGATGTCGCGGTTCCAGGCGGTGACGGCAAATCCGGCATCGAGCAGACGCCGAACCATCGGCGCGCCCATCAGTCCGGTGCCCAGAAACGCGATCGCCCGTTGTTGACTGCTCATTGAATTCTGCCTTCCATTTCATCTTCTATATGCACGCGAATGATCTCTTCGAAGCTCGTCTCGGCGACGAAGCCGAGGCGCGTCGCCCGCTCCGGCGCGAAGGCCCGCGCCCACCCGCCGACGATCCTCATCACCAGTTCGTCCGGCTCCCGCCGGATCAGCGCCACGGCCTTGTCGCCCGCGATCGCCCTCAAGGCTTCGATCTGCTCACCGACCGAGGCGCTGACACCGGGCATGGTCAGGCTTCGCTGCGCGCCGAGCGGTTCGAGATCGATGCTCGCGGCGTGAATGAGAAAGCCGACCGCCGAGCGCGGCGACGCATGCCAGTGGCGAACCGTATCCGGCACCGGAAGAATGGCCGGCTGGCCGGAAAGCGGCTCGCGGATGATTCCGGAGAAGAAACCGGAGGCCGCCTTGTTCGGCTTGCCCGGCCGGACGCAAATCGTCGGCAAGCGAATGCCGATACCGTCGATGAAGCCGCGCCTCGTATAATCGGCGAGCAAAAGCTCGCTCATCGCCTTCTGCGTGCCGTAGCTCGTCAGCGGCGTCAGATTGAAATCGTCGGGGATGACATCGGGCATCGGCGCGCCGAAGACGGCGATGGAGGAGGTGAAGACCACGCAGGGACGATACCCATCCTGCAGATGTGCCAGACGGATCGCCTCGAACAGCGCTCGCGTCCCCTCGAGATTGATGCCGTAGCCCTTCTCGAAATCGAGCTCGGCCTCCGCCGAAACGATGGCCGCGAGGTGGAAGATGATATCCGGCCGCGACCCGACGATCAGCGCCGCCTGCCCCGGCTGCGAGATATCGGCCGCACTCGCATCCACCCGCCCTACAAAGCCGACCGGCGCTGCCGGCGCCACGACATCGACCAGCGTCAGCCGCCCGATCGTCTGTCCGGACAGTTGCCCGTCGGACACCAGCCGTTCGGTGAGTTTGCGCCCGATCATGCCGGCAGCGCCGATGATAGCGATATGCATGGAACCTCCTCTCGTGACAGGCGGCGAAGCAGTAACCACCCGTATCCCCTCTCAGTTGATAGGGCCGCCCGCGCCGATGCAAGCTCAAAAAACCATGCTGCATTGCAAACAAAATGCTGGACATACCGCGCCGGATCCGTGAACCCGAGCCGACGAAACGCGCAAGGATCCCCAGGATGAAACTTCCCCCGCTTCCCTACACCTCGCTCGATTGGCATGCGCTGCCGGCCATCGAACACAAGGGCGAAACCGGAACGGCCACATGGAGAATGCTGAACAACGGCGATGTCCGCATGCGCATCGTCGAGCTCTCGCCGGGCTACCTGGCCGACCACTGGTGCGACCGCGGCCACATCGTCTATGTGCTGGAGGGAGAGGTGACGAGCGAGCTGAAGGACGGCCGCAGCTTCGTGATGAAGCCGGGAATGGGATACACGGTCTCCGACCATGGCGACGCAGCGCACCGGTCCAGGACGACATCCGGCGCCAAGATGTTCATCATCGACTGACCGCTCTTCCAAAACAAAAAGGGCGGAACTCGCGTCCCGCCCTTTGCTCTATCTATGTGCGTCGGTAGCCTATTCGGCCGCCATCCGGATCACCTCGGCCCCACCGTGGCCGTTGTGGTCGTCGTCCTTGTGCTGCACCAGCGGACGGTTGCCCGCCAGCTTGCGGATCAGCACGTAGAACACCGGCGTCATGAAGATGCCGAAGAAGGTGACGCCGATCATGCCGGAGAACACCGCCACACCCATGGCGGCACGCATCTCGGCACCCGCGCCGGTCGATACGACGAGCGGCACGACACCCATGATGAACGCCATCGACGTCATCAGGATCGGGCGCAGACGCAAGCGGCTGGCCTCGACCGCCGCCTGAACAGGCGTACGACCTTCGAATTCCAGCTCGCGGGCGAATTCCACGATCAGGATCGCGTTCTTCGCCGAAAGACCGACAAGGACGATCAGGCCGATCTGGGTGAAGATGTTGTTGTCTCCACCGGTGAGCCAGACGCCCGTCAAGGCCGCCAGCACGCCCATCGGCACGATCATGATGATCGCCAACGGCAGCGTCAGGCTTTCATACTGGGCAGCCAGCACGAGATAGACGAGCAGCAGCGCCAGCGGGAAGACAAGCACGCCCGAGCTGCCGGCCAGAATCTGCTGGTAGGTCAGATCCGTCCACTCGAAGCCGATGCCCTTCGGCAGCGTTTCGTCGGCGATCCGCTCGATGGCTGCCTGTGCCTGCCCGGACGAGAAGCCCGGTGCCGGACCGCCGTTGATGTCGGCGGCAAGGAAGCCGTTGTAGCGGGTCGTGCGTTCCGGTCCCGTCGTGGCATCGACCTTGAGGAGTGCCGACAGCGGGATCATCTGCCCCGACGCCGAACGCACCTTCAGCTGGCCGATATCATCGGCATGGGCGCGGAACTGCGCGTCTGCCTGCACGCGGACGCTATAGGTGCGGCCGAATGCGTTGAAGTCGTTGACGTAGAGCGAACCGAGATAGATCTGCAGCGTTTCGAAGACATCGGTCACCGACACGCCGAGCTGTTCGGCCTTGGCGCGATCGAGGTCAGCATAGAGCTGCGGCACGTTGATCTGGTAGCTCGAGAACAGGCCGGCCAGTTCAGGCGTCTGGTAGGCCTTGGCGAGGAAGGCCTTGGTCGCCTCGTCCAGCGCGTTGTAGCCCAGGCCCGCCCGGTCTTCGAGCTGCAGCTTGAAACCACCCGTCGTGCCCAGACCCTGGACCGGCGGCGGCGGGAACATGGCGATGAACGCATCCTGGATCGCGCCGAATTTCTGGTTGAGCGTCATGGCGATCGCTCCGCCGGAAAGATCGGGCGTCTTGCGTTCCTCGAAGGACTTCAGCTTGACGAAGACGACACCGGCGTTCGAGCCGTTGGTGAAGCCGTTGATCGACAGGCCGGGGAACGCGATGGCGTGTTCGACGCCGGGCGTTGCAAGGGCGATATCGCTCATCCGCTTGATCACGTCTTCGGTGCGGTCGAGGCTGGCGGCGTCGGGCAGCTGCGCGAAGCCGATCAGGTACTGCTTGTCCTGCGCCGGCACGAAGCCGCCGGGAACAGCGTTGAACAGGCCATAGGTCGCACCGGCAAGCGCCAGATAGATGACCATGACGATGCTCTTGCGCGACACCAGACCGCCGACGCCCTTGCCATAGGCATTGGAGCTGGCGCTGAAGGCGCGGTTGAAGCCGCGGAAGAACCAGCCGAAAGCGAAGTCCATGCCGCGCGTCAGCCAATCCTTCGGCGCATGATGGCCCTTCAGAAGAAGGGCGGCTAGAGCCGGGGAAAGCGTCAGCGAGTTGATAGCGGAAATCACGGTCGAGATCGCGATCGTCAGCGCGAACTGGCGATAGAATTGACCCGACAGGCCGGTGATGAAGGCCAGCGGCACGAACACAGCCACCAGAACCAGCGCGATCGCGATGATCGGGCCGGACACTTCCTTCATGGCCTTGTACGTCGCATCGCGCGGCGACAGGCCATTCTCGATGTTGCGTTCGACGTTTTCGACAACGACGATCGCGTCGTCCACGACGATACCGATCGCAAGCACCAACCCGAACAGGCTGAGCGCGTTGATCGAGAAGCCGAAGACATACATGACCGCGAAGGTGCCGATGATCGAGACCGGAACCGCGATCAGCGGAATGATCGAGGCGCGCCATGTCTGCAGGAACAGGATGACGACGATGACGACGAGCGCGATGGCTTCGAGCAGCGTGTCGACGACCTTCTCGATCGAAGCGCGGACGAACTGTGTGGTATCGTAGACGATCTCGTACTTCACGCCTTCAGGCATCGCCAGCTGCAGCTCGTCCATGGTCTTGATGACCTGGTCCGAGATGGTGATGGCGTTGGAGCCGGGAGCCTGGAACACGGGGATAGCCACCGCCGACTTGCTGTCGAGCAGCGAGCGCAGCGAGTAGTCCGAGGCACCGAGTTCGACGCGCGCGACATCGCGCAGACGCGTGATCTCACCATTGGCGCCACTCTTGACGATGATGTTGCCGAACTCCTCGGGCGTCTGCAGACGACCCTGGGCGTTGACATTCAGCTGGATATCGACACCGGTCAGCGTCGGCGAAGCGCCGATCGTGCCGGCAGCGGCCTGCACGTTCTGGGCACGGATGGCATTGGTGATGTCGCTCGCCGCCAGATTATGCTCGGCCGCCTTCTGCGGATCGATCCAGACGCGCATCGAATAGTCGCCCGACCCGAAGATCTGCACCTGGCCGACGCCCTCGATGCGGGCAAGCCGGTCCTTGACGTTCAGGACGCCATAGTTGCGCAGATAGGTGATGTCGTAGCGATTGTCCGGCGATGTCAGGTTCACCACCATCATCAGGTCGGGCGAACTCTTGACTGTCGTGATGCCGAGTGCGCGGACTTCCGTCGGCAGGCGGGGTTCTGCCTGTGAGACGCGGTTCTGCACCAGCTGCTGCGCCTGGTCGGGATTGGTGCCGAGCTTGAAGGTGACCGTCAGCGTCATCACGCCGTCGGATGTCGCCTGGCTGGACATGTAGAGCATGCCCTCGACGCCGTTGATCTGCTCTTCGAGCGGCGTGGCGACGGTTTCGGCGATGACCTTCGGGTTGGCGCCGGGATAGGTGGCGCGCACGACGATCGATGGCGGAACAACTTCCGGATACTCGGAAATCGGCAGCGATCGCATGCCGATCAGGCCGGCGACCACGATGAGGACCGATAGCACCCCGGCAAACACCGGGCGGTCGACAAAGAATCTGGAGATATTCATTTCAAAGCCCTCTCCGGGATGAAATTTGGGATGCAACGACCCTCTCCGGCGGTTGGGATACCGCCGGTAGGGGTAGAACTGGATGCTGTAAAAGCCCTCCGTGGCCGAGCGGCCACCTAGCCCCTCCCCCTTGTGGGGAGGGGTTGGGGAGGGGTCTGCCTATTACTTGGCCGCGACCTTTTCTTCCATCTGCGGTGCGACCACCGCGCCCGGACGAATGCGCTGCAAACCGTTGACGACGATCTTGTCGCCGACGGCAAGGCCGTTTTCGATCACGCGGTCACCACCCTCGGCAATGCCGAGCTGCACCGGCCGGTAGCTGACCTTGTTCTCGCCATCGACCACGAAGACGAACTTCTTGTCCTGGTCGGTGCCGATCGCACGTTCGCTGACGAGGATCTTGTTCTCGGCCTTCGGCTGGCCCATGCGAACCCGCACGAACTGGCCCGGGATCAGCTTGCCACCGGGATTATCGAACACGGCGCGAACGCCGATCGTGCCGCTGGAGGCATCCACCTGGTTGTCGATCAGCTGCAGCTTGCCCTTGATCGGCGTGCCCTGATCGGCAAGCGTGCCGACTTCGACAGGGATCTGTTCAAGGGCCGGAACCGCGCCATCGGCGGCGGGAAGCTGAGCAAGCGCCTTGGCGACCATGCCTTCGCTGGCGCTGAAGCTGGCGTAGATCGGATCGACGGAGACGAGCGAGGCCAGCTCCGACGAGGCCGATCCGGCCGCGACCAGATTACCGACGGTGACTTCGAGCTTGCCGACACGACCGGCAACCGGTGCCTTGACCTCGGTATAGCCGAGCTCGAGCTGAGCCGAGCGAAGGGCGGCCTGCGCGGTGCGAAGACCGGCCTGCGCTTCGGTGAATGCGTTCTGACGCTGGTCGAGATCGCTCTGCGAAATCGTCCGGTTGTCTGAAAGCCTGCGGCCGCGATCAAGCTCGATCTGCGCGAGATTCATCTTGGCTTCCGCTGACGCCACCTGACCCTCTGCCTGCGATACGGCTGCCTGGTAAGGTGCCGGATCGATGGTGAAGAGCAGATCGCCAGCCTTCACCAGCGCGCCTTCGCGGAAATGCACCGACTGGACGGCGCCGGCGACACGCGAGCGGATCTGCACGCGATCGACGGCTTCGAGCCGGCCGGAAAACTGCTCCCATTCGGTGACGTCGCGGCTGACGACGAGAGCGACGGTAACGGGCACGGCCGGCGGAGCGGCCTGCGCTTCGGCGGTTGCGGCAGTCGCGGTGCCGCTCATCGGCAGTTCGAAAAACAGTGCTGCGGCTGAAACGGACGCAACAAGGCTCAGACCGGCGCCCACAAGGGCCCAGCGCTTCTTACTGGACGTCATTTGTATTCTCCTTACGGCCCCCACGGCCGTGTATTGATCAGGTCTTCAAAGGTACGGGTTGCCTTCGCATGTCGCGAACGAAGCTTCCGAATTCTTGGGTGATGCTTTCGCGCCAACCCGGAGGCTTGTCGGACGTCCCGCCGTAAATCGAAGGCCAGCTTGCCCCGGCGGGAGCGACATGCTGACGAACTGGTACGCCGGCCTGTTTCAGGCGATCGGCGAACCCAAGCGTCTCATCACGAAGGGGATCGTCCTTCGCGGTGAAGATCAGTGCGGGCGCGACCCCCGAGATGCGTGAACAGAGGCACGGCGCCGCATAAGGATGGCACCCGCCGCCGCTGAGATAATGGCTCCACCCCGCGGCCCAACGCTCGCGCATGCCGATGCTGTCGGCTTCGCGCATCGACGACGATCCCATGAACGGATCGACCAGCGGGGAGATCAGAACTTGGCCATCAAGGGCATCGGCATAGTGATCGCGAGCCTTGAATGCCACGCTGGCGGCGATGTTGCCACCCGCTTCCTCGCCGGCAACCAGCAGCGCGGAGTTGCGGTCACCGAGACCCGAGCCGCGCTTGTTGGCCATGTAGGAAAACAGCGAGTAGCCGACTTCGAGAGGCTTCGGGAAGACCCC
>NZ_DDHH01000156.1:0-22948 GCF_002338015.1 Rhizobium sp. UBA1881 | reverse complement strand
TCTGCCAAAGTAGTGCTAGGGAACTCAGCTCGACAGTGAGAAAGATCACGAGGATGCTGGAGGAAAAAGGGGTTCAACCGATCTTTGAAAAGACCTGCTATGTGATCCCTTTCTACAAGCGCGGCGATGTTAGGTCCCTTGGGGTTTTCAAAGTTTAGCCGCTTCCAGCATGTTTCCGACAGCTTCTACCCGCCTCCTGGCGGGTATTTTTTTGCCTCTTTTTAGGGTTGAGACGCAGAGCTACCGCGAACTAGGACGCGCAGCTACGACGGATTGGACGCAAATCATGAAAAATCGCGTTTTTAAGCCATTGATTTTGTGTAGGAAATTTTCGGTCCAGACGCAAATCAACGCGGCATCATCAAATCTTAATGATGCCGCGTTGAGGTGCGTCCACAGGCATTGAACTGTGTTGAATGCCGCAATAGCTCTGCGTCCGCAAGAAAGCCAGTACTTCGCGTCAAAAGCGGCGGGATCTTAGCTTTCGGGTTCTGAGGGAGCGTTCTCTTGCGAGCAGTGAAAGCTCTTGGCCGCCAAGCTCTCCACCCTCACCCCTGTGCTTGCCACAGGGGCCAACCACGGCGCTGGCGGGTCGCCGGCGAACAACTTTAGGACAAATCTTCAAACCGCAGGCAGCCTCAGTTCAGTGCATATCGCCAAATCATTCCGTTTACGCTCAGGGGTTACGTCGATCATTCGGCGATCACAAATCTCGAACTGATCTTCAACTAGATGAGCGTTGAAGCTTGCTTAGAAAAGAGTGCCCACCATATAACGCGCGGATGACAGACTCGAAGATTTTCGTGGGCATTCGGCCTATCCGCAGTAGCAGCGACAAACCAACCCAGCCGAGTGCGCCCCGGTGCCAGTGGGATGGCTGCGATAGCCCTGGTGTCCAAAGAGCACCGGTCGGGAGCGCCGCAGAGGGACTTTACCTGTCTTTCTGTGTGAAACATTCAAAGATTTACGCCAAGGGTTACAGTTTCTATCCCAGCCATTCGGACCCCGTCGTCGCGAGGTACCAGCTTGACGCAGCTGCGGGTAAAATTGCCACGCGCGGGGTGAGGACCGATCGAGAACACCGCGAGGCTCCACTACCGTCGTCTATCCCGTCGGGATCAGCGAAATCACTCAGAGCCCGAGGGATAGCGAACAGGTCCCACGCGGCGGCAGCAGCACCGCAGATCAAGCTCAAACCACTTGAGGTCAAGGCGTTCGAAGTCTTGGGGCTCGAACAGGTTGCAACGTCTGAAGAGATCAAAAGCCGATATAAAGAGCGCCTGAAAGCCGATCATCCCGACGCGAACAGTGGTGACCGCAAATCAGAAGATCGCCTGCGGGCGACAATCGAAGCATTCCGGATCCTGAAGCTCAACGGTTTTTGCTAGAGGGCAGCCGTGTCCAGGACCAGTGTTTTGGAGGATGCCTGTATGGAAGTAAGGCGGATCAGCAACATTTGAGCAGATTGTGCAACGATGAGGTTGCGTTGTAAGGGACCGTCTGAAGCGCCGGGACTGTTTGCGGACGTCGATCCGGAAATCAGGCTTCCGATCCCCGGCGTCTGTTTGTGATTATTCGCGCATCTTTTCGTCGGGATCAAAGTTGGTTTCCGCAAGCCGAGTGAAGACTTTCGCGGGATACATCGGCCCATATCGCGAAAAGCGAAAAGAGGGGCTCGAGAAAAAGATATTCACCATCGAATGGCGATACGCGCCCACATGGTTAACGCTTCGTTAACCATGTGGGCGCTAGAAATTATTGATCATCCCGCCGACATCAGGTGGGTGCCCGCTAAGCGTCGGCCTGCAGATGAAACAACTACTCCCGGCATTCTATCGCCGTCTAGGCTTGTTTACGGCACTGGCGTCCATCGCGCTGCCCGCGCATGGCTTCGCTCAATCGGCCTGGTCCGGGGCAACAGACAACGATTTCAGTAACGCGGCGAATTGGACCCCAACGGCGCCCGACGCCAACGATACAGCACACGTCGACGCGGGGTCTCCACAAGTTTCCAATGATGCGACCGTCGGTCATCTGGACGTGAATGGCGGCAACGTCACCATCAGCAGTACCGGCGTTTTGACCAGCACGAATGGCACGACGATCACGTCAGGCAGCGTCAGCATCAACAGCGGTGGCGTGATGAACTCGGACGTCAGTCTCGATGGCGGCAGCTTGTCCCTCGATGGCCAACTCAACGGACAGCTCAATCTCAACAATGGCAATGTCTCAGTCAACGGCACGCTCGGCAGTGCCATTGTCGCAACAGGAACCGCACTCACGAACAACGGCACCACAGGCCAGGTCAACGTCTCCACCGGCGCAACGCTCGTCAACAATGGCGCAGCGACCATCGACGCGGTGACAAACGCGGGCACGACGTCAAATGCGGGAACCGTTGGCAGCGTCACAAACACTGCAGGCAGTTTCACAAACGATGGCACCGTGACGGGAAAAACGACCGTCTCGGGCGGAACAGTCACGAATAACTTCGTCATCACCGACGCCGATGTCGCCGCGGCCGCAACCTTCGTCAACAATAGTGGGGCCACCGCCGCAACGGTCACGAGTGCCGGCACAGCGTCCAATGCCGGTACAGTCGCAAGCCTCACCAACACGGCAGGCAGCTTCACCAACAATGCCGGCGGCACTATAACCGGGAAGACCATTGTCGAAGGCGGAACGGTTACCAACAATTTCGTTATCACCGACGCTGATGTCGCCGCGGCAGCAGCCTTCGTCAACAACACCGGCGCCACCGCCGGCGCCATCACAAACGCCGGGACCACCACCAATGCCGGGACGATCGCCTCCGTGCAGAACGACGCCGGGACGTTCACCAACAATTTTGGCGGAACTGTTACCGGTGACACGAACATCGCCGGCGGCAGCGTCACCAACAATGCCAGCCTCAATAGCGTCGATGTCGGCACAGCCGGCACGTTCACCAACACCAGCGGGGCCACCGCAGGCGCTGTCACCAATGCCGGCACGGCATCCAATGCCGGCACCATCGCGAGCCTGACCAATACCGCCGGCAGCTTCACCAACAATGCCGGCGGCACGATTACAGGAACAACCACCGTCAAAAGCGGAGCGGTGACGAACAACTTTGTCATCACCAATGCTGATGTCGCTGCCACGGCAGCCTTCGTCAACAACACCGGCGCGACAGCCGGCGTCGTTACAAATGCCGGGACGGTCACCAATGCCGGAACGATCGCCTCCGTCCAGAACGACGGCGGGACATTCACCAATAATGCGGGTGGAGCAGTTACGGGCGCAACGACAGTGGCCGGGGGCAGCGTCGTCAACAATGCGACATTGGCGAATGTCGAAGTGGGCGCTGCCGGCACCTTCGTCAACAACAGCGGCGCAACGGCCGCTACCGTGACGAATTCAGGAATGGTTGCAAACGACGGAACGATTGCAGCACTCCAGAACAATGCCGGGACATTCTCCAACACCGGTACGATTTCAGGCGCGGCAACTGTTTTCGGCGGCTCGCTCGTCAACGATGGCACAATATCGGGCGCCGTCAGCATAGACGACGGCGGCCTTCTCTCAGGTAGCGGCACTGTCGGCGGCATCCTAGTGAATGCAGGCGGCGTATTGGCGCCAGGGCCAGGGATTGCAACGCTTGGCGTCAATGGGGACGTAACATTCGCCGCCGGATCCACCTACCAGGTCGACATTGCGACGGGAGGCGTCTCCGACAAGGTCGATGCCACGGGAGCCGTTTCCATCCAGGGCGGAACGCTTGCCGTCAAGGCAGCGACCGGCAATTACGCCGCAGCAACCAGCTACACGATCCTGACCGGCGACAGCATTGCGGGTACGTTCGACACTGTGACAAGCGACTTCGCCTTTCTGTCGCCAACCCTGACATACGACGTCACCACCATCGACATGCGACTGGACCGCAATAGCGTCCAATTCGCTGATGTGGCAAATACGGCAAATGGCCGGGCTGCCGCTGCGGCCGTCGAACAGATGGGATCGGGCCGTGTGGTCTACGACGCGGTTCTGTCGCTTGATTCCGCCACGGCCGCGAGTGCCTTTGCGCAGCTGAGCGGCGAAGCCCATGCCTCTGTCAAAAGCGCGTTGCTATGGCAAAGCCGCTTTCCGCGGGAAGCGATTCTCGACGAGATCGCCTGGGGGCCGCACCAGCGGGAGACCGACGTCACCTTCTGGACCTCAGGACTTCTGTCGTCCAACGTCCTGTCGGGAGGAAACAACGCAGCCGGGATCGACACCCGCGTCGACGGCGCCCTGTTCGGGGCCGATGCACCAGTGTCCGATCACTGGCGTGTCGGCGGTGTGGTCGGCTTTGGTCAACAATCGTTCGCCCAGGTCGACGCAAACTCCTATTACGCCGGGCTTTACGCCATGGGCGATATCGGCCCGGTGCAACTCGCCGGAGGCGCCATCTACGCACACAATGACGCATCCACGCAGCGCGATATCGCATTCGGCACATTTACGGACCACCTATCGGCAAACTATGCGAGCGCCACCAGCCAGGTCTTTGCCGATCTTTCATGGACTTACGAGTGGGACGCGCTCAAAGTTCAACCCTTCGCAAGTCTCGCCTACATCAATCTCGACACTGATAGCTTTGAGGAGAAGGGTGGCGACGCCGCACTCTCTGCAGCCGGCGCAAACGCCGCAATCACCTCTTCGACGGTTGGATTGCGCTGGGCTATGGACTGGCCGGAGAACGAATTGCCCCTCTCCGTTTCCGGATTGCTGGGCTGGCGGCATATCGCAGGCGATGTAACGCCATACTCGCGTATGGCGTTTTCTGGTGGCTCGCCCTTTATAATCGAAGGTACCGAGATGCCCCGCGATTCCGTCGTGGCGGAGATCGGCGTCTCCGCGAAGCTTTCAAAGTCGGCGCGGCTGACGCTGAACTACGCCGGCGAATTCGGCAAAGGCCTGCGCTCCAACGCCATCCAGATGAACCTCGTAACGAGTTTCTAGGCTGTGCCGCCGCGATGGCCAGCAACCGCCTGAAGCGCTGAGGATACTTATCCCGTTATCGTATTAGCGACGCGGAACCAAGCTGCGCATGCATCGGCATGAGCGGCACAAACAAACACGCGCAATCCTCACCTAATTTAACGCATATCGATTTTGAAGTTGACGCGCGGAAAGTTTAATGATGAATAGGCGACGTCGGTTGGCTCAGGAGGCGGCCAGGTCCGGCGGTCCCAAGCACAAGCCTCGATAGGTTTCCGGGAGGAAAAATTGATTATTTCTCGCATCGCAAAGTCGCTGCTCGTTTCCGCCGCTTTCACGCTCGCCGCCGTTACCGCGCAGGCAGAAGGCATTGGCGCGTCGCTGCTGACGCAGCAGCATCCTTTCTACAACGAGCTCGCAAAGGCGATCACCGCTGAAGCCAAGGCCAAGAACGTCTCGGTCGAGATCGCGATCGCCAATCAGGATCTGAACAAGCAGCTTGCCGACATCGAAGACTTCATCGTCAAGGGCGTGGACGTCATCATCATGTCGCCAGTCGACAGCAAGGGCGCGCTCGCAGCCGTCGCCCGCGCTGAGGCAGCAGGCATCAAGGTTATCACTGTCGACGTTCCGGTCGAAGGCGCCAAGGTTTCATCCTACATCGGCACCGACAACTACGCCGGTGGCGTCAAGGCCGGCGAACTGATGGCTGAGCAGCTCGGCGGCAAGGGCAATGTCGCGATCATCGACTATCCGCTGGTCCAGTCGGTCGTGAACCGCGTCAACGGCTTCAAGGAAGCCATTGCCAAGCACCCTGACATCAAGATCGTGTCGATCCAGACCGGCATCACCCGCGCCGAGGCTCTGGCCGTCGCGCAGAACATGTTACAGGCAAACCCCGACATCAACGGCATCTTCGGCTTCGGTGACGACGCGGCTCTTGCTGCAGCGGTTGCGGTCAAGTCCTCCGGCCTCACTGGCAAGGTCAAGGTCATCGGCTTCGACGGCATGCCTGAGGCGATCAAGGCGGTCGACAGCGATCCTGACATGGTCGGCGTCATCCAGCAGTTCCCGGACCAGATGGGCAAGCTCGCCGTCGATACCGCGCTGGACCTCAAGGCCGGCAAAGACGTGCCTGCTGAGCAGCCGATCGTCCCCGGCGTCTACGTCAAGAAGCAGTAAAGTCCTCCCAAGGCGCACTGTGCGAAGGTCCCAAGTCTCGCACAGTGACCGCTCCTTCCGGCGGCCGGGTTCTTTTGAAGGGCTGGCCGCCGGAAAGCAGCGATATCCTCGCGACAAGTCAGAGCGCCCCACGCATCTGCCCGATGCCTGCGGCTCTTGGTGAAAGGTGACGCCATGCAAAGCTGCGGCGACAACGCGATCCTAGAGATCAAGGACATTACGAAAGTCTTCGGTGCGGTGACCGCGTTGAAGAACATGCAGCTGAAGGTTCGGCCCGGCAGGGTTCACACGATCCTCGGTGAAAACGGCGCCGGAAAATCGACGCTGATGAAGATCCTCGCCGGTGTCTACCAGCCGACATCGGGCTCGATCCTTCTCGACGGCAAGCCCTATGCGCCAGCCAACCCGCAGGACGCGGCGGCAGCGGGCCTGACGATCGTCTTCCAGGAACTCAGCCTCTGCAACAATTTGAGCGTCGCCGAGAATATTCTCGCGACCCGCGAGCCGACAAGGGCCGGTTTCATCAACGACAAGGCACTCGTGCGCCAGGCCGCGGCGATCGTCGCCGATCTGAAGCTGCCGATATCCGTCCAGGAGCGCGTCGGCGACCTGTCGATCGCCCAGCGCCAGCTGGTAGAGATCGCCAAGGGGCTGAGCATCGACGCCAAGGTCGTTATCCTCGACGAGCCGACGTCCTCGCTCAGCGACAGCGAAGCCGAGATCCTTTTCGAGATCATCGCGCAACTGAAAGCGCGCGGCGTGGCCGTAATCTACATCTCGCACCGCATGGAAGAGATCATGCGGCTAAGCGACGACATCACCGTCGTGCGCGACGGCAGCTACATCACCACGCGCGATAAGTCCGAAGCCACGATCGACGAGCTGATCGCCCTGATGGTCGGCCGCGACATGAATGAGATTTACCCTCCGCGCGACGTGCCGGCTCCAGCGCTTGACGAAAAGCCGGTGCTGGCAGTGAGCGGGCTTTCCAGCCACGACGAGTTTGAGGATATCTCCTTCGATGTGCGCCCGGGCGAGATCCTCGGCTTCTTCGGCCTGATCGGTTCCGGCCGTTCGGAGGTGATGAAGACCCTCTTCGGCATGACGCAGCCGACATCGGGCACCATCTCGATCGACGGTAGCGCGGTAACGATCACCTCCCCCGTCGATGCCATTAACCGGCGTATCGGCTTCGTCACCGAGAACCGCAAAGAAGAGGGGCTGGTGCTCAGCCACAGCGTCGAGAGTAACATCTCGATGGTGGCGCTGGACAACTATTCCAGCCCCTTCGGCTTCCTCAAGCGCCGCCGCGAACGCGACGACGCGAAGGTGGAAGTCGGCCGGCTAGCCATCAAGACGGCGTCGCTCGAGACCTCGGCGGGATCACTGTCCGGCGGCAACCAGCAGAAGATCGTGTTGGCAAAGTGGCTGCTGACCAAGCCGAGGATCCTCATCCTCGACGAGCCGACACGCGGCGTCGATGTCGGCGCCAAGTTTGAAATTTACAAGATCATCCGCCAGCTGGCGGCGGAAGGCACGGCAATCCTGCTGGTGTCGTCCGAACTTCCCGAAGTCATCGGCATGAGCGACCGCGCCGTCGTCATGAGCGAAGGGCGGGCCACCGCCATCGTTGCCGGCGATCAGATGACACCGGAGAAGATCATGAGCTTTGCTACGGGATTTGTATCATGAGCGACAGACACGCAGCCAATGCCGCATTCCGGCAGGTAATGAAGCAGTATGGCGGTATTTTCCTATCGCTGATCGTCCTTTGCGTGATCTTTTCGATCACCAATCAACGGTTCATGTCCGTTGCCAACTTTCTGAACGTGCTGCAACAGGTCTCGGTCATCGCGATCGCCGCCTTCGGGATGACCTGGGTGATCCTGCTCGGTGAGATCGACCTGTCGATCGGATCGATCATCGCGGTCGCCGGCATGGTCGGCGCGCAATGTTTCGCGTTCGGTATGGGTTTCGTTCCGGCACTCGTCCTGACACTCGCAGCCGGCGCGCTTTTGGGTCTCGCCAACGGCGTGCTGACGGCGAAATTCCTGCTGCCATCCTTCATCGTCACGGTGGCCACGATGGGCATCTATCGCGGCATGGTCAGCCTGCCGACGAACGGCGCGCCTGCCATGATCATGGAGCCGACCTGGACGGCCATTGGCACCCAGAGCTTCATCGGCATCCCGATCGTCATCTGGGTCGTCGCGGTACTCTTCCTGTTCAACCACATCCTGCTCAGCAAGACCAAGTTCGGCCGACGCGCTTATCTGACCGGCGGCAACCGCGAGGCGGCTCTGTATTCCGGCATCAAGGTCGATCGCCTGAAGATCATCATCTTCATGATCTCGGGCATCATGGCGGCGATCAGCGGCATCCTGCTTTCCTCGCGTCTGTTCTCCGCCCAGACCAACGCGGGCATGAGCTACGAGCTCGACGCCATCGCAGCAGCCGTTCTCGGCGGCACCAGCCTTGCCGGCGGCGTCGGCACCATGATCGGCACGCTGATCGGCGCGCTCATCATCGGCGTGCTCAACAACGGCATGAACATGCTGTCAGTGCCTTACTTCTACCAGCTCATCGTCAAGGGCCTCGTCATCCTCGTCGCCGTCTATCTCGACGTGCGCTCCAAGCGCGCCAAGCAGTAATCCTCAAGAGCAAGAAGCCATGTCGAAAATCCTCACCATCGGCGAAATTCTGGTCGAAATCGTCGCTACCAATCGCGGCAACGGCTTTCGTGAAGCCGTGCCGCTGATCGGTCCTTTTCCTTCGGGCGCACCGGCCATCTTCATCGATCAGGTCGGCAAGCTCGCCCAGGATTGCGCGATCATCTCGCGCGTCGGTGATGATGATTTCGGCTGGGTCAACATCAACCGCCTGACCGCGGACGGCGTCGATGTCTCCGGCATCGAGATCGTTGCACATGGCACAACCGGCAGCGCCTTCGTGCGCTACCGCGAGGACGGCAGCCGCGCCTTCGTCTTCAACATCCGCCACAGCGCATGCGGTGAGATCGAGTTATCGGACAAGACGCTGGCTCTGATCGACGGCTGCACCCACATGCACGTCATGGGCACCGCTCTCTATGCCCCGAGCGTGGTGAGGAGTATCCTGTCAGCAGTCGAACGCATCAAGGCCGCCGGCGGCACCGTGTCCTTCGACCCCAATCTGCGCCCTGAAATCCTCGATAGTCCGGGCATGCGCGAGGCGCTGCAGACCGTGCTCTCAGTGACCGATCTATTCATGCCGAGCGGCGAGGAACTCTTCCTGTTCGCCGAGGCAAAGACGGAGAAGGAGGCGGTCGCCGAATTGCTCGCCAAGGGCATCAAGGCGATCGTCATCAAGCGCGGCGAAAAGGGCTCCAGCTACTTCGACAGGACCACCCAGATCAATCTCGAGGGCTACAAAGTCGAGGAAGTGGATCCCACCGGCGCCGGCGACTGCTTCGGCGCGACCTTCGTCACCTTCTGGCTGAAGGGAATGCATCCCGCCGAAGCGTTGCGTTACGCCAACGCATCCGGCGCCCGCGCCGTCACCAAGGCCGGCCCGATGGAAGGCGCATCGACCCAAGCCGAACTCGACGCCCTCATTAAAGCGCAAGGACAAGCCTGACATGCAGAAAAGCTACCTCACGGATATCGCACAATGGCGCCACGGCAGCGGCGCAAAGGGCATTCCCTCGATCTGCTCGGCCCATCCCCTCGTTATCGAGGCGTCGATGCTGCATGCGCTGAAGCAGGGCGCCCACCTACTCGTCGAAGCCACCTGCAACCAGGTGAATCAGGATGGCGGTTATACCGGCATGACGCCGGCCGATTTCCGCGACTTCGTGGAAAAGATCGCCGCCGATACAGGTTTCCCGCTTGAAAAGCTAATCCTCGGCGGCGACCATCTCGGTCCCAATCCATGGAAGAGCCTGCCCGCTGACGAGGCAATGGCGAAAGCCTCCACCATGATCGAGGCCTTTGCCAAGGCCGGCTTCACCAAACTGCATCTCGACACCAGCATGGGCTGCGCCGGCGAGCCGGTTGCCCTGCCCGACGCGATCACCGCTGAGCGCGCTGCCAAGCTCGCTGCCGTGGCCGAGGCGGCGCTGCAGGGCATGGACGGCATCAAGCCTGTCTACATCGTCGGCACCGAAGTGCCGATCCCCGGCGGCGCCATGGAAGAGATCGAAGAACTTGAGGTGACCAAGCCAGAAGCCGCGCGCGAAACCATCGCCATTCACCGCCAGGCTTTCGTGGCCGCTGGCGTATCCGACGCTTTCACTCGAGTTGTCGGCGCGGTTGTCCAGCCTGGCGTGGAATTCGGCAATGAAAACGTCATCGCCTACGCTCCGGAAAAAGCGGCTGCACTGAGCGCCACGCTTTCAGACATGCCGGGCATGGTTTTTGAGGCTCACTCCACCGACTATCAGACCCGCGACATGCTTCGGCAGCTCGTCATGGATGGTTTCGCTATTTTGAAAGTTGGCCCCGGCCTGACCTTTGCACTGCGCGAAGCCTATTACGGGCTCGACCAGATCGCTGAGTTCCTGTTTCCAGACAAGCGCAAGGAGACGCTGATCGCCACCATCGAGCGTGTTCTGACGGCCGATCCGAAGAACTGGGACAAATATTACCACGGTTCGGACGACGATAAGCACATTCAGCGTCACTTCAGCTACAGCGACCGTATTCGCTACTACTGGCCGCAGCCGGAGATCGACGCGGCCGTAAAGGCACTATTCTCATTGCTTGATGGCGTGCAGATCCCCGAGACCCTGATCAACCAGTATCTGACCGGCGCCTATGTCGGCGTGCGCGACGGCAAGGTCAAGCCGGACGCACGTTCGCTAGCGCTTGCCGCCGTCGACCGCGTGTTGGAAGATTACTTCGAAGCCTGCCGCGCCTAAAGGCGCGGCTTGCACCGGCGCAAAAGTTTTGATTGAAATGCGTCAAATATTTCAATCGATTAAATAAGAATGAGTGGGACGCGCGTTTGTCAGACAGGCCGATCAGAACCATGGAGGACTTTTCCGAGTATGTCGGCCTATCGCGGCCGACCGTTTCGAAGTACTTCAACGACCCGGGCTCCGTGCGGCGCAAGACCCGCGACATCATTGAAGCTGCCCTCAAGGAGAGCGGCTTCCGTCCCAACCTCTTTGCGGTCAATCTCAATCGCCGACGCAGCAACATCATCGGCATCATCATTCCCAACTCCACCGACCCGTTCTACATGGCGCTGACGCGCCGGGTCGAGCTCATCGCCAATGATGCCGGCTTTCTCGCCTTTGTGCTGTCGTCGGATGGCAATGCCCTGATGGAAGCACGCGCCATCGAAACGCTGAAGTCGATGAACGTCGCAGGTGCCATCATTGCCCCGCTTGGCGTGCAATCACACCATGAGACCCTGCTTGCGCTGTCTGCGTCGATCCCGCTGATCTTTGTTGACTCGCCACTGGACGACGTCTCTCCCTTTGTCGGCACCAACAACCGCCAGAGCTTTCAACTGATCGTTGACTATCTGTGCCGGTCAGGAGAGCCGCCGTGCTATCTCGGTATGCCGTCGGTCAACACCAACGCGTCGACCCGCGAGACGGCCTATATCGAGGCGATGACCGAACTTCGGATGGAGCCGATCGTGCTGCCGATCGAAAAGGCGGCGGGCTGGGACTTCGAGAAATTTGGCTATGAAGAAACGAAGCGCATTCTCGAAGGCGGGGGCTTCCCGACCGCAACCGTTCTTTGCGCCAATGACCGCGTGGCATTCGGCGCCATAGCAGCAGCCTTTCAGGCAGGCGTGAAAATCGGCCGCACGCCCGACTGCAGCCTGCGCATCGCCGGCCACGACGACCACCCTTTGTCGCGCTACGCCTGCCCGCCGATCACCACCGTCGCGCAGAGCTACAACGACATCGGCCGCATTGCCATGCAGTTGTTGCTGCAAAAGCTCGACCAGGAAACAGAGGGATCGGCTTTGAGCGTGCCCGAGCAGGTCCTATTGAATGCCGAGATCATTCTTAGACAGTCGGCCTAGACGCTGTCAGGTCGAGCGTCGCCCCCCGCCTTAAAGGAAGTCATCGCGCCTTGGTGTGAAGGTATCGATCAATAGTCCTTTCTCCAGTGCGACCACGCCGTGAACAAGGTTCGGCGCGACGATGAAACTGGAACCGGCATCGAGCCTGGTTGTCACTCCGTCAATTGTCACGTCGAAAGCACCCTCTGCGACATAACTTACCTGCGTGTGAGGATGCGAATGCAGCGCGCCGATCGCACCTGGCTCAAAGCGGAAAGCGACCAGCATCGCCTCGGGGCGATGCGATAGCACGGCGCGATTGTTGCCGGGCGCGACTTCTGTCCAGGTGATGTCATCGGGAAGTGTGTAGTGATCGGCCATCATCATCTCCTATCGGGCAAGCCAGCCGCCATCGACTGGCAATACCGTGCCATGAACATAATCGGAAGCGCGCGAAGCGAGGTAAACCGCCGTGCCGGCCATATCCTCCGCCTTGGCCCATCGGGCGGCCGGAATGCGCTTCAAGATGTCGGCGCTGCGCTCGGCATCGGCGCGAAGCGCCTCGGTGTTGCTGGTCTCGACATAACCGGGCGCAATGGCGTTCACATTGATGCCCTTCGAGGCCCACTCGTTCGCCATCAGCCGGGTGATCCCGGCCAGCCCACTCTTCGCCGCCGTATAGGACGGAATTCGGATGCCGCCCTGGAAAGAAAGAAGCGAAGCGATATTGATGATCTTTGCCGGCGACTGTCGTTCCAATGCAGCCCTCGCGAAAGCCTGGCAGAGGAAAAAGACGGATTTCAGGTTAGTGTCGAGGACCGCATCCCAATCCTCTTCCGTAAACTCCAGCGCATCGGCGCGACGGATGATGCCGGCATTGTTGACGAGGATATCGGGCGAGGCGCCGGCGGCTAGGGCGCGTTCGATGACGTCCCTCGCCTCCCCGGTATCGGACAGGTCCGCCTTGAGCGATACGAACCGGCGCCCCGTCGATATGACCGCGTCCGCTGTCTCGTCCATTGCCGAGCGGCCGACACCGACGATATCGGCGCCCGCCTGCGCGAAACCAACCGCGATAGCCTGGCCGATGCCGGTGTTGGCGCCGGTGACGATAGCCCAGCGGCCGGTGAGATCGAACAGGCTCATCGCAGGTCTTCCATCGGCACCTTGTCCATGTCGGTAAAG
Source organism: Rhizobium sp. UBA1881 (assembly GCF_002338015.1). Taxonomy (NCBI): domain Bacteria; kingdom Pseudomonadati; phylum Pseudomonadota; class Alphaproteobacteria; order Hyphomicrobiales; family Rhizobiaceae; genus Rhizobium; species Rhizobium sp. UBA1881. Next base: position 9,619 of record NZ_DDHH01000156.1, on the reverse strand, counting down.
CTCATATTATCGCCAGCCATCGCCCAGATGAAGGCGTAGCGGCCGGTTCCCGCACCAGAGTGGATTGACCAGCCGGGCGACAGCACGGCATCGTGGTTCTTCAAGACGACATGCCGCGTTTCGCTGGGCTCGCCCATGAAATGGAAGATGCGTGTCTGCTCCTGCATGCCGAAGTAGAGATAAACCTCCATGCGGCGATCATGAACATGCGCCGGCATGGTGTTCCACACCGAACCCGGCTCGAACCTCGTCAGCCCCACCAGCAATTGGCAGCTGTCGCAGACATCGGGGTGGACGTATTGGTTGATCGTGCGGGCGTTGGATTCTTCCGCCGAGCCCACGATCACTTTCCTCGCCATCTCGCCGGTGATGTGCACCGTGGGGTATGTGCGGTGCGCTGGCGCGCTCAAGACGTAAAAGAGCGCCGGCGCCGCCGGGTCCTTGCTGGCGAAGCTCAAGGCGCCCTCGCCCATTCCGACATAGAGCGCCTCCTGGAAGCCAAGTTCGTAAGGCTTGCCCGCGACGCTGACCGTGCCCGCGCCGCCGATATTGACGATGGCGGCCTCGCGCCGGTCGAGAAAACGCTCTGTGCCGGTCTCAGCAATGGCAGCGATCTCAAGCGGCATCGTATGCGGCATGACACCGCCGACGATCATGCGATCGAGATGGCTGTAGGTGAGATTGACTTCACCTGGCCGAAACAGATCCTCGATCACGAAACCGTCGCGCAGGCCCTGCGTGTTGCGCCGTGCGGTATCTTCGGGTCCGACGACCTGGCGTACTGATACTGAAATGGTCACGGGCGATGCCCCTTCTGTGTGTTGAGCGGGATCAGGTGAGCACGACATATTCGGTCAGCTGGTTGATCGTCGTGTCCGCCTTGTCGACATCGAACACCTTGGTGCCGTGGCTCATGATGACGAAGCGGTCGCAGACCTGATAGGCGTGGTAGATGTTGTGGGTGACGAGCACGCTCGAGACGTTTTCCGCCTTGAGCTTCAGCACCTGGTTCAAGAGCGCCTCAGTTTCGCGCACCGACAGCGCAGACGTCGGCTCGTCGAGGAGCAGCACGCGCTTCTTGAAATAGACGGCGCGGGCGATGGCGACAGCCTGTTTCTGGCCGCCGGAGAGATTGCCGACGAGTGTATCGGGGCTATCGATGCCGGAAATGTGCACCGCGTTTTGCAACACCTCCATGGCAATCTCGCGCATTTCACGCTGACGCAGGAAGCCGAAACGATCGGTAAGTTCGCGGCCCATGAAGATGTTGCGGGTGATCGAAAGCGAATCCACCAGCGCCGTATGCTGATAGATGGTCTCGATACCGGCATCGGCGGAGTCCGACCGGCAGGTGAACGCCGTCTTCTTGCCGTCGACGCTCAGATAGCCGTCCGTTGGCTTGTGGATGCCTGAGATCAGATTGACTGTTGTCGACTTGCCGGCGCCGTTGTCACCGAGCAACCCCACCACTTCGCCTTCGCCGATATGGAAGCTCAGATTGCGCAGCGCGGTCAGCGCGCCGAAGCTTTTCGAAATGTTGTGCAGTTCAAGAAGATTGGGGGCCGACATCACGCAAGACCTCGCCGCTCGATAAGATGGTTGAAGATGGCGGCCAGCACGATCAGCGTCGCGATGAACATGTCGAGATAAAAGCCCGGCGCACGCAGCAGCAAAAGCACGTCGGTGATGGTGTGAATCAAGAGCACGCCAAGGAAGATGCCGATGATCGAGCCCCGGCCGCCGCGAAGCGACAAGCCGCCGATGACGCAAGCCGCGATCGCCTGAAGCTCCAGTCCGGCGCCCTGCCCCGGCTGCACGCTGCCAACACGCGCGGTTGCAATGATGCCGGCCACCGCCGCCATGCCGCCGGCGATCGCGAAGGCTACCAGCTTGACGCGGTTGGTGTTGATGCCGATCGCCTCGGCCGCACCGCGATTGCCGCCGGTAGCGAACACATGGTTGCCGAAGCGGTGACGATGGACGAGGTAGTGGAAGCCGACGACGAATAAAACGATCCAGATGAAAGCGGCATTGATGCCAAGCAGCGTGCCGGAAAACAGGCTGGTGAAGATCGGCTCCGGATCGAAGCGAACCTGGACCGCACCGTTATAGAGCAGCACCGCGCCGCGCCAGAACAAAAGGCCGCCAAGCGTCACGATAAAGGACGGCAGCCCGAAGCGCAGCGTGATGTGGCCGTTCAAGAGGCCGATCATGATCCCGGCCAAGACGCCGAGCGGCGCGGCTATGAAGGCACTCATTCCGGCGCCGACAAGGCTTGCCATCAAGATGGCGGTGAAGGTGTAGACCGAACCGATGGAAAGGTCGAATTCGCCCGCGATCATCAGCACGCCGGCGCCGAGCGCCAGGCAGCCCAGCACAGGGATCGCCTTCATCAGGATCGTCAGGTTTTGTGGCGAAAGGTAGCGGAACTGATCAGGATAGAGCAAGGCGCCTGCGATGCAGACGATCTGCAGCGTCATGAAGACGAGGAAGATCGCGCCTGCCGGCATTGCCATGATCTGCCGGATCATCGGTTGTTTCTGCGTCCGCGACCGGGGCGCGGCACTGGTCTCAAGAATTGGTGTCACGGTCTGGTACTCGATCGATTGGAGACGGAGAACCTGCCGGCCTGGCCGGCAGGCCCCCACGAAACGCGGTTAGCGGAAGCTGCCGATCAGCGGCTTGACCGAGCTGATGCGCGACTTGTCGAGGAAGGCGCCCTGGCCGGTGTCGACATCAGTCGGGGTCAGTCCGTACTTCTTCGACAGCGCGATCTGCGCGATCGGATAGTATCCTTGGAGATAAGGCTGCTGGTCCATGGTCGCGAACATCGCACCAGACTCGACCGCATTGACGATCTCGACCGCAAGGTCAAACCCGCCGAACGGGACCTTTACACCTGCATCCTTGATGGCGCCGGCACCGACGGTCGAAGTGACCGAGCCCGTGCCGAACACGGCCTTGACGCCCGGGTTCGCGATCAGGAACTGCGCCATGATGTTCTGCGCCTCGGCCGGATCAAGCCCGGCGCGAACTGTCTCGACCTTGATGCCGTTTTCCTTCATCGCCTTCTCGATGCCGCCACCGCGCGCGACCGCGAAGCTGGCCTCGGGGATCTCGCGCGGGTTGAAGACGACGTCGCCGGATTTCAGGCCGAATTCCTTGATCATCCGGTTGCCGAGCTCGTAGCCGGAAGAAAATTCGTTCATGCCGACATAGGCCTGGCGGCAATTGCCCTTGGCGCCTTCCAGATCGTCATTGTTGAAGCCGATGACGACGATGCCGGCCTTGACCGCCGCGCAGATGCTCTCGTCGAAGGCATCCGACGACGAGATGGCGACGGCGATACCATCGACGCCTGCTGCCGTCGCGCTTTCGATCAGGTCGTTCTGGCGAACCGGATCGTTATTGGCATATTGCACGTCGAGATCGACGCCAAATTGTGCCGCCGCGTCCTTGGCGCCCTTCACCACAGGGTTGAAGAACTGGACACTCGGATCGAGATAGATGATCATCGTTGCCTTGACGTCGGCGGCCAATGCCGTAGATGTCATCATCGTGGCGATACCCGCGGCAAGTGCTGCGGTTTTCAACCTGGTCAATTTCATTTGCGTATCCTCCCTTATGGATGTGCAATGTGGGTCGAAAGACCCAAGTCTCGGCTGGCGGGCTCCGACCAAAGATCACGCCGGCCGAGATTTTCCTCCCAGACGTCTCGCCTTCTCCCAAAAGCGAAACGCCCTATCCGTCACTCCCCTGTCAGCCGAACCACGGCGTCGGTCGCCCGAACGTCACGTGCACGCCCTTGAACTGGGAATACTCATCGAAGCCATAGCGGCCGAGTTCACGGCCGAGACCGCTTTTCTTGTAACCGCCGATCGGCAGTTCCGGCGTGCCGTCGATGACGCTGTTGATCCAGCAGCGGCCGGCGCGAATGCGGCGGATGCTCTGCATGGCGTTTTCGAGATTGGTCGACCAGACCGAGGCGGAAAGACCAAACTCGCTGGCATTGGCGAGCGCGACGGCTTCATCCGCGGTCTTGAAGGTCAAGGTCGAAAGCACCGGTCCGAAAATCTCCTCGCGGGCAATCGACATCTCGGGCTTCACGCCGGCAAACACGGTAGGGGCGTAATAGATGCCCTTGTCCTTGCCGACGCGCTCGCCGCCGAGCAACAGTTCGGCACCGGATGCGATGCCGGCTTCCACGTAAGAATGGACCTTGCCGACATGGGCTTCGGAGATCATCGCGCCGATCTTGGTGCGATCGTTCAGCGGATCGCCGAATGTCACTTTGCGCGAGATGTCGAGCAGGCGCTCCATCAGTGCGTCGCGTATGCCTTCCTGAACCAGGAGCCGGCTGCCTGATATGCAGCACTGCCCGCCATTGTGGTAGACGCCATAGGCGATGCCATCGGCGGCAGCCTCAAGGTCCGCATCGGCAAAGACGATCTGCGGGCCCTTGCCGCCAAGCTCCAGCCCGACGCGCTTGACACTGCGCGCGGCGATCTCGCCAAGCTTTGTGCCGACGCGCACCGAACCGGTGAAGGCCACCATGTCGACGCCGGGATCTTCGGCGAGCACCTGGCCGGCCGGATCGCCGTAGCCGGTGACGACGTTGAAGACGCCATCGGGAATACCGGCCTCACGCGCCAGTTCCGCCATGCGGACCGACGTGCCCGAGGTGAATTCCGAAGGCTTGAGGACGACGGTGCAGCCGGCGCCGATCGCCCACGGCACGCGCTCGGAGGCGATGATGAAGGGGAAATTCCACGGGGTGATGATGCCGACGACGCCGACAGCTTCGCGCAGCACCAGGCCTAAGCGATCGTCGCCGATATTGTTGTGGGCCTGGCCTTCCAGAGCGCGCGCCTGACCGGCGGCATAGGACCAGAGGTCGGCGCAGAAGCCGATCTCGCCGCGTGCCTGCGCGATCGGCTTGCCAACCTCAAGGCTTTCGGCCAGAGCCAGCTCTTCTTGGTGCGCGAGGATGAGATCAGCCACCTTGAACATGAGCCGCGAGCGTTCCGCACCGGACATGCGCGGCCATGGGCCTGTATCGAAGGCCCGGCGGGCAGCCGCAACCGCCAGGCGGACATCATCGGCCGAGGCTTCCGGCCAGGTACCAACGACGACGCCCGCGTGACCGGGGCTGACACGGTCAATCGTGCGACCAGACGCGGCATCTACCGACTTGCCATCGACAAGCATCTGGTAGCGGGATTTAATGTTCAGCCGCGGATCACCGGAATCAGGCGCAATGAAATTGGACAGCACGTTTCCCTTAAAGCCGACACATCGTGTCGGCCCTCCCTTTTTATCCGGTTTCAGACCACCGGATTTATGTTGCGTTTGAATTGTATGGTACTGTATGGTGGTTTAAATTGGATGTCAACGCATGACGGCGACGAAAGACATGAACCTCGAATCCTTGAAGATTGAGACCGGCGAAACCGCTGCGGCCCAAGTGGAGCGTGACCTGCGCGAGCAGATCATCAAGCTGGAACTTGCGCCGGGCACGCGACTTTCCGAGCAGGAGATCGCCACCCGCATGGGTGTCTCACGCCAACCGGTGCGCGAGGCCCTGATCGCGCTCGGGAGATCAAAGCTGGTCGATGTGCGCCCAAACCGGGGCACGGTCGTCGTTCGCATCTCGGCGCGGCAGATGATGGAGGCGCGCTTCGTGCGCGAGGCGCTGGAGACCGCCGTTGCACGCCGCGCAAGTGAGACCTTCGACAGCTGGACGCGCCGCCGGATCGACACGATCATCGGCAAGCAGCGGATGGCCATGGAAGCACATGACCACAACGCATTCCGCCGCGAGGACGAGCAGTTCCATATCGCGATCGCGGAGGGCGCCGGCTGCAGTCTTGCCTGGAGTGCCATCGCCGACATCAAGGCGCATATGGACCGTGTCTGCAATCTGCAGCTTCGCCACCCCGATTCCATGATGCGGCTGATCACCGAGCATGAGGCCATCATCACGGCCATCGACGGACGCGATGCGGACGCCGCGGTGGCTGCCATGCGCGCGCACCTCAACGGCATTCTGTCGGACCTGCCGCAGATCGAAGCGGATCATCCAGACCTGTTCGAGTGAACGCAGAAAGGGCGTCGAAACCGACGCCCTTGTGACTTTCAGCGAAATCAGCGGCTTGCCATCACCATTTTGCAGAGGCTGACGAGGCCTGCCTCGAAGCCGCCGGAGCGTACAACGTCCTTGCAGCTAGCCTTGGCCTTGGCGCGGTCTCTGGCGGACATGTCGTTGATCATCGCCAGGCTGCGGCTGCGGTCGCCGCCGGTATCGCCATTGGCATCATCGCCGGGATTGGTTGCGCCGGGGCCTCCGGGATTGCCAGGTGTTCCAGGCGTACCGGGGACACCTGGTGTACCTGGATCCGTGCCCCCCGATCCGGAACCGGGAATTGCGAGGCTGATTTCGGCTAGCGTGTTATCACCCAAACCGACGTTGGCCATGGCAGCGACACTGGGGCCAGAACCGCCAACGTTTGCGCCAACACCGGCGTTGACACCATTCGTACCGCCGATACTCGCGGTGACGTCAGCGTCAACTAGACCGCCGCTTGTCGAACCGCTTCCGGTTGAGCCCCCACCGACCGTGGCATTGGCGTTTATGTCGGCGAGCGTATTGTCGCCCGCCCCAACATTGGCGATAGCGCCGACAGTCGCGAGGTTCGATCCGCCAACCGTCGCACCGACATCCGCGTTGACGCCGTTCACGCCGCCGATGTTGGCGTTTGTTCCGAGATCGACGATGCTGTTTGTGCCGCTACCACCGGAGGTGCCGCCAACACCGAGATTGGCGTTGACATCGGCAAGCGTGTTGTCACCGGCACCAACATTGACCACGGCATCTACATTCGCGATGCTGGACCCGCCGACGGTTGCGCCGACATCGGCGTTGACGCCGCTTGCTCCACCGATCGTTGCTGTCGTTCCAACACCGAGGCCACCGGACGAATTGTTGCCGCCGACCGTTGTGGCGCTGTTGATGCCACCGGAGCCACCAACTGTCGCATTTACGCCAAGGCCGCCGGTCGAATTACCGCCGACATCAGCGTTCACACCGCCGGCCCCGCCGACGGAGACATTGGCGAGGTTCGAACCGCCACCAACCGTGGCATTGACGCCGTTGGCGCCGCCGATGGACACGTTGAGCCCGCCGCCATTGCCGTTGATGCTGATCCCGTTCGATCCTCCGACGTCAAACGCCGCTGCCTGCGGTGGAACGAGGACGCTGGCGCAGCCGGCGGCCAGTATGGCAATCGTTGATTTCAAGTACATCATTTTCTCCTCCGTTATGTCCTGAAAGGGCATGAGCCCCAGGGCCAAAGACCCAGGTCAAAAGCGGAAGTGCGCACTCCAGATCGTTTTAGGCGAGATCAAGCGTGATCCACAACCTTCCAACAACCTTGTCGGGATAAAGTTCCAAGCTGCCAGTCGGTTCCTGTGGTCGTTAGCGCACCAATCAAGGTGGCTAAGTAAACTTTAACGCCCGTCCGGCAGTTCGCGCTGAAAGCTCCCCACGAGCGACGAAGTGACCGCGAATGGGACATTTATTGCGCATCCCACAGGATCGGCCAGCTTGCGACCGATCTTTAAGAACCATCGTTTCTGGTCAGGAAGCAGCGCGAGTTACAATGCTCGCACCCCACTCTTCAACGGAGATCTCCCCGCGCGCGCTCAGTGCCGTGCAGATGAAATGCGACAGTCTGTCTTGCCGAATAACGGCAGCACTCAGACGACCAGTCCTATAGGCTGCGGTATCAAGCGCGATACGGTTGTCATAAACTTCCGGGCGCAGCGAGTTTGTGATCGTATGACCATGCACGACCATATGGTCGAAAGGGTCAATGTGGTCGAGAAAGCCCGCCCGGATCCAGCGCAGATCGTATTCGTCCTGTTCGGCGAGGGGAAGACCGGGGCGTATTCCCGCATGTACGAAACAAAACCCGCCGATCTGCCTATAGGTCAGCGCGTTATCGAGCAAAACGGCGTGATGTGGGAAAGCGCTTCGTATGTCTGCGGCTATAGGCTTGAAATCAGGCACCGGCCGCCGCGAATAGGCGCTGAGGGTTGCCACCCCTCCCCAGTCCATCCAGTTGACGGCGTCCGCCGGAGACAATTCCCCGCGAAGCAACGAGCGCAGATAAAAATCGTGGTTGCCGAGGATGAGCTGCGAACCGGGGTACAGCTCAAGTGTCGAGGCGACCAGATCAAGCACAGCTGGACTTTGCGGGCCTCTATCGATCAGATCACCGAGGAAAATCACGATTGGTTTTGATCGGCGTTCCTCAGCGACGGTGGCAATGTGGCGCAGTAGAACCTCAAGCAGATCAGCGCGTCCATGAATGTCAGCAACTGCATAGATATCGGACGGCGCATGATCATTCATATCGGGGATTTTCTCCCGGGGCTTATATCGCCCCGCTGACGTTTGACACGACACAGGTCTATGCTACCGCCCGATGCTTAGGCAAGGTGTTTACGCGAACTGGGCTCAGGCAGGATGCTGCTGGACGCTCAGACCGCCATCCACCGTCAGGCAGGTGGCGTTCATGAACGGGCATTCGTCCGAAATCATGAATACGGCCGCCATCGCGATCTCCTGCGGGGTGGCGATACGTCCACCGGGGTGCAACTTCATCGTTTCGGCCTTTGCCGCCTCAGGATCGGGGAAACCATTCCAATAATCGATGACCTTCTGGGTCGCGACATAGCCGGGCGCCAGCGCATTCACGCGGACGTTCTTCGGCGCATATTCGAGCCCCAGCGACTTGGTCATGCCCAGCAGCGCATGCTTTGCCAGCGGATAGGGAAACGTATGCGGGATGATGGTAAAGGCATGGGTCGAGGCGATGTTAAGGATCACGCCTCCGCCTTGTTCGATCAGCCCAGGCAGAACCGCCTTCGAGCAGTTCCATGCGCCCTTAAGATTGATGTCGAAGCAGCGGTTCCATTCCTCGTCGCTGGTCTCCAGCGGCTCGGAAAACACGTTGACGCCAGCATTGTTGACCAGCGCGTTGATGCGCCCGATCTCGGTTTCCGCCGCGCTGACGGCCGCAACAATTGCCCTGGCATCGGTGATATCGGCCGAGCGCACGCTGACGCGATAGCCCTCATCCGTAAGCTTCGCAGTCTCTTCTTGGAGTAACGCCTCATCGCGATCGATCAGAAACAGGCTCGCGCCTTCGCGCGCGAATGCCTTTGCAATCGCAAGGCCGATGCCCTGCGCTGCGCCGGTAATCATTATACGCTTGTCGAGCAGACGATTGGACATGACGGACACCCTTACCACTCGGCGAAACTGCCGTCCTCGTGACGCCAGATCGGGTTGCGCCAGCGATGCCCCTCTTTCGCACGTTCGATCACATAGGCCTCGTCCACCTCGATGCCAAGGCCGGGGCCCTGCGGGATAGACACGAAACCATCGGCATAGTGGAACACCTCCTTATTAGAGATGTAGTCGAGGATGTCGTTGCTCTTGTTGTAGTGAATGCCGAGGCTTTGCTCCTGGATGAAGGCATTGTAGCTGACGGCATCGACCTGCAGGCAGGCCGCAAGCGCGATTGGACCAAGCGGGCAATGCGGGGCGACCGCC
>NZ_DDHH01000052.1:0-28631 GCF_002338015.1 Rhizobium sp. UBA1881 | reverse complement strand
TGTCGTGTCCTTGTCGAGGCGGTGGACGATGCCTGGACGGCGCACGCCGCCGATGCCCGACAGGCTGTCGCCGCAGTGATAGATCAGCGCGTTGACCAACGTTCCCGTCCAGTTGCCAGCGGCTGGATGCACGACCATGCCGGATGGCTTGGAGATGACGATCAGGTCGTCGTCTTCATAGAGAATGTCGAGCGGGATATTCTCGCCCTTAGGCGTGGGATCCTCGGGCTCGGGCAGGTTGATCTCGAAGATGTCGCCGGGGCGGACCTTCTTCTGCGGATCGGCGACGACTGATCCCTTCGACGTGACCTGGCCTTCCTTGATCAGCACCTTGACGCGGCTGCGGGAGAATTCCTCGCCGAGCTGAGCCGTCATCCACGCATCAAGCCGGCCTTCGGCATGTTCATCCGCCGTCAGGACTTTCATATTGCCGGCTGCTTGTTTAAAGGGGTCGCTCAAGACGCTTCTTCTCCGAAGTATTTTATAGAATGGAACGCCATATATGACGAATGTCCAGCCAGAAGACGATCAGGAAGAAAAGCCCCTCGATCCGGCAATGGAAAATGTCCGACGCAAGATGATCCGCCTGCAGATCGTCTCGGGCTTCATCATGTTCGTGAGCCTTATGGCGGTCTTCGGCGCGGTTGTCTACAAGACGATGCGGGCGCCGGCCAAGGAGCCGGTCGCGATCACGTCCGCCGGGATTCCGTCGGATGCGCCGGTTTCCGTGACGGCAAACCTGCCCGCCGGCTTCGTGCTTCAGTCCTCTTCGCTCTCGGGCGGCCAGATCATGTTCTTCGGCAAGACCGCCGAGGGCGTGGCCAAGGCGCTGGTGTTCGACATCAAGGCTGGAAGCATCATCGCCGACGTGACTGTCAACGGCGGCTGAGAACGATGGCCCCTCGGCTGATTACAATCGACAATGCCGACGACCCTGGTATCGCCGAGTTTCGCGATATTCGCGAACGCGATCTGACCGGGCGGCATAACCGGTTTATCGCCGAGGGCACTGTCGTGCTGCGCATGCTGGCCGAGGCCCACCGGTCGGGCGGCGATTTCGCGGCCGAGAAGGTGCTTTTGCTGCGCAACCGTGTCGAGGGCGTTGCCGATATTCTCGAGCGGCTGCCGGATGACGTTCCCGTCTACGTCGCGGAAGCGGATGTGCTCGACCGCATCGTCGGCTTCCATCTGCATCGCGGCGTGCTGGCCCTGGGGCGGCGACAGCCACGGGACGGCGCGCTGATCGATCGGTTGCCCGAGCGTTCGCTGGTGCTGGTCGGTTGCGGCATTTCAAACCACGACAATGCCGGCTCGATGTTCCGCAATGCGGCTGCCTTCGATGCCGATGCCATCTTCCTCGACGAGACCTCGTGCGATCCGCTCTATCGCAAGGCGATGCGCGTTTCTGTCGGCTCGGTGTTGAGCGTTCCCTATCAGCGCGGCGGTGACGCGGTTGAGCTGCTGACGCAACTGGCCGAACGGGATTTCGCCATCTGGACGCTGTCGCCGCGCGGCGAGGTCGATATCCGCTCCATTCCGGCCTCGGAGCGCATGGCGCTGGTCGTCGGCACGGAAGGCGAGGGGCTGCCGCAGGCGGTGCTGTCGCGCTTCCGTAGCGCGCGCATTCCGCAATCGCCGGGGCTCGATAGCCTCAACGTCGCGACCGCGACCGGTATCGCGCTGTTTGCCATGTCTTCCACGGCCAAGCGTATCTGAGATCTGCTGGCGGCTAGGCTCAGCCCGGCTGCGACAGGATCGTGGCAGCGCGCTGGGCGAGGTCGATGCGCTCGCCTTCCTTCGTTTCCGCCGTCTCAGGCAGCAGCTCGCGGATCGGCGAGGCCTTGCCTTCGTTGATAGCGGTCAGCGCCACCATGTCGGCGGCGATGGTTGCGATCTCTTCGCGGATCGCGCCGTCGTTGGAGGTGTTAAGCCTCGCGGCAAGGATTTCCTCGGAAACGGCCGCGCTGCGGGCGCGCACTTCTTCGGCGAGGCGCGCTGCGACCGCGGCGGTATCGAGTTCTGAGATCGGGGCTTCTTCCGGCACGGGCTTTTCCTGCGGCGGGATGAGAACGAGGGGAGCAAGGCCGGCCGAGCGAAGCGCGCGGTTCGCCTTGCGCATGTCGGCATTGGCGGCCTTCACCTGATCCTTGAGCTTGGTCAGATCCTGTTGCCGGCGCGTCAGAAGCGCTTCCTTGTCGGCAAGGGTCGCCTTGTCGCGCTCGGCGCGGTCTTCCAGACGCAGAACAGCGTGTTCCTGCTGTGTCAGTTTCTGTTCGGCATCCTTGGCGCGCTTCTGCAGCAGGCCGACGTCCTGGCGAAGCTCGTCGCGCTCCGTGCGCAAACCGCTGTGCTTGAAATTGAGGTTCTCGAGCTCGGTCTCGCGCGCGGCCATGTCGATCTTCAGATTGTCGGTCTGCTCGACGATCTTGTTCAGGCGGATACGGAGAGCATCGAGCTCGCCTTCCTTGGCGGCACTTGCCTGTTCTGCGATGTGCAGGCTCGTCTTCAGCTGGCTGATATAGTTCTCGTCCTTGCGCAGGTGAGAGCGCAGCTCTGCCGCCTCGACGCTCATGTCGGCGATCTGGGCTTGAAGCGCGCTGATCTCGGAGGCGAAGTGGCCGGCGTCGCGGGCGATCTGGTCGTGCTTCAATTGCAGCGACATCGACTTTTCGCGTTCGCGAATCAGATCCTGCGTGGTGCGGGCGTTTTCGGCGGCGTAAAGCGCGCGGACCATGTCCTTTTGCGCGCGCACTTCCTGGGGGCTCAACGGCATCGTCGCGCGCATGCGGTTTTCCGTGTACCAGACGATACGGCGATGGACGGCCGGCGATACGAGGAAAACCAGGAACGCCGCGGCCAGAAAGCCCAATCCGAACAAGAGCGCGTATTCGATCACGGCGAGGCCACTGCTTCCAGAAGTTGATTTGCGTCAGCCAATGATTAAGCGGCCAACGCCGTTAGGGCAAGTGGCGGATGGGTCACGGCGACACAGAGTTCGCCGTGACCATGATATCAGAAGGGGTTCCAGGTCGGATTTGGGGTAATCTTGATATAGCCGACGTTGAGGCCGAGGCGGGCGCCGACGCCGGTGCGGATCGGCACGACGAGAACGTTGTTGTTCTTGAGCAGCGTCATGCCGAAGCCGGCGATGACGAAGGCCTGGCCGCTGACGCCGCCGAAGCGGGCATAGATCGCGTCGGTCGACGGCAGGTCGTAGACCAGCATCATCACGCGCGTGCCCTGGCCACCGTAGTCGATGCCGAGCGAGGGGCCCTGCCAGTAGAGCGGATGCTCGCCGGCGTTCTTGGTGTTCAGCTGGCCTTCGCCATAGGTCAGGCCGGCGATGAAGGCGCCGGAGCCTTCCTGGCCGAGAATATAGCCATTCGGCAAGCCGTACTTCTGGAAAGCGGCCTCGACCGCCTTGGCAAGGCCGCCGCTGGTGGAGCCGAAGAAGGAATGGCCGGCGTCGACGATTTCTTGAACCGAGTATTGATCATTCCTGGCTTGCTGAGCCGCGGCCTGCGTCGCGACGAGCATCAGGCACGAGATCGCGAGCATCGAGACCCGCCGGCAGTCGGCCAGGAATCTTCCTAGGATTGAGGGGCGCATGGTGTCATCCGTTCATCATGGTCGATACATGGAGCCGTTTCCGGCGTTTCTATCATTTTGCGCGGATGGTCTTAACAATCGGTTTACCAAATATGGTGTCATTATGGCGCCGAGTACGCTCGCAAACTTCGTGCAATGATGAAGCAATATGTGTGGCGGAATGAATCACCGCCTTCTTGGAGACAATGATGTCGAAGAATCCAAACCTTACCCTGACCGGCCCAGATCTGGCCGCGCTTCTCTGCAGCCGTGTTTGCCATGACGTCATCTCGCCCGTCGGCGCGATCAACAACGGCCTTGAACTGCTCGACGAGGGCGGCGCCGATGCAGACGCCATGGATCTTATCCGCACCAGCGCGCTGAACGCCTCGGTTCGTCTCAAATTCGCACGCCTTGCCTTCGGCGCTTCCGGCTCCGTCGGCGCTTCGATCGACACTGGCGAAGCCGAGCGCGCCGCCAAGGATTTCGCCGCCGCCGAGAAGAAGACCGAAGTGGTCTGGAACGGACCGCGCGCCATCATCGCGAAGAACCGCGTCAAGCTGCTGCTGAACCTGTTCCTCGTCGCCTATTCCTCCATTCCGCGCGGTGGCCAGATCGATATCACGCTCGAAAACCCGGAATTCGACGCGAAGTTCACGCTCGTCGCCAAGGGCAAGCTGATGCGCCTGCCGCCGAAGTTCGTTGAGATCTCGACGGGTGAGATCGAAGAAGCGATCGATGCCCACACGATCCAGCCTTACTACGCAGTGCTGCTCGCGGAAGAGTGCGGCATGAAGCTTGGCCATAGCGCCAGCGCCGAAGAGATCGTCTTCACCGCCGAAGTCATTCCGGCCTGATCTAAAACAGCGCCGGGACAGATTCCCGGCACATTGCTTGTATCGAAGTAATACTTCCTTAGCCGAATGTTTCTATCCTTGCCCGTGAAGATGCCAGCCAGGACAGAAGCTGGGCAATGGAGCAGCGATGCAAAGGTTCATGATCACCGATTCGTCGGACGTCGTTCGTAAGGTCGGGAAGCGGATTCTTTCCGAACTCGACTTCATGGTCAGTGAAGCCTCCAGCGCCAGCGAAGCATTGTCCCACTGCCAGGTGGAGCTGCCGGACTACCTGATCGTCGATTCGTCCATGGATGGAGCGCTTGATCTGATCGTGGCGGTTCGCACCATGGAAGGCGGCAAGGAGGTCAAGATCTACTATTGCGTGATCGAGGCCGACTTGAAGAAGCTGATGATGGGCAAGCGGGCAGGGGCCACGGATTTCCTGCTGAAGCCGTTCGACCGCAAGATCCTGACCGCGGTCTTCGGCAATCGCGCCATCGCCGCCTGATATTTCCATTCGATTCAATCGCAAAAGCCGCCTTCAGGGCGGCTTTTGTCGTTTCAGACGTGTGCAAGATACAAAAAATCCCGCCGTGAAGGCGGGATCTTAAGGATGATCGGCGTAGGGACCGAAATCGGATATCAGGCTGTTTCGGCGTATTCGGCACCGTCAGGCTCGCGCAGAACGTAGCCACGGCCCCAGACGGTTTCGATGTAGTTTGCGCCGCCGGCAGCGTTTGCAAGCTTCTTGCGCAGCTTGCAGATGAAGACGTCGATGATCTTCAGTTCCGGCTCGTCCATGCCGCCGTAAAGGTGGTTCAGGAACATTTCCTTGGTGAGCGTGGTGCCCTTGCGGAGCGATAGCAGCTCCAGCATCTGGTACTCCTTGCCCGTCAGGTGAACGCGCTGGCCACCGACTTCGACGGTCTTGGCGTCGAGGTTGACGATCAGTTCGCCGGTCATGATGACCGACTGGGCGTGACCCTTGGAACGACGGACGATCGCATGGATGCGAGCAACGAGTTCGTCCTTGTGGAAAGGCTTGGTCATGTAGTCGTCGGCGCCGAAGCCGAGACCGCGAACCTTGTCCTCGATGCCGGCCATGCCGGAGAGGATCAGGATCGGTGTTTTAACCTTGGACAGACGGAGAGTGCGGAGCACTTCATATCCGGACATGTCTGGAAGGTTGAGATCAAGAAGGATGATATCATAATCATACAACTTGCCGAGATCGACGCCTTCTTCACCAAGATCGGTGGTGTAGACGTTGAAACTTTCTGACTTGAGCATCAGTTCGATGCTCTGCGCTGTCGCGCTGTCATCTTCGATGAGTAGTACCCGCATTCTTATCCCCTTTACCGCCGCCGAAAGGTGGTCTGGCCCCTACGCGATACAGAAATGTCACTGCGTGATTTGGAAGCTGCCACGAAATGGTTAACAAATTCTGATTCACTCTGGCAAGAGGTAATCAATTTATTAAATATTTTGTCCATTCCGCTGTTTTCCAACGAGAATCCGCAAGGCCCTCTTCTCAACTGTTACATTAAGAAAGGCCGGCAAGCGATTCATTCGACTCACCAATGAAACGGACCGGAAATCGCGTAGTTGTGTTTACCGACCCTTAAATCATCGGCACTATCATTAACGATGCCCGTAAACGAAAGGTTACCAGCGGTAGGTTTTTGTTAACGCCGAGGGAAATTTTTTGGGCAAGTCGCATGACAGCGGCAGCTAATGGGCGGTTTCAAGTGAAGCCGGGGTCTCGCATCACTGGAGTAATGCGTATGAAGTCGCGTGAGAGCCTAGTTCGTCTGAAAGAGTTTCAGGTGAACGAAAAGCGTCGTCAGCTGCAGCAGTTGCAGATGATGATGTCTGAATTTGACCGTATGACGAAGGATCTGGAGAGCCAGATCGTCGTCGAGGAAAAGAAGTCCGGCATTTCCGACCCGAATCACTTCGCCTATCCCACCTTCGCGAAGGCAGCACGCCAGCGCGCGGACAATCTTCAGGTTTCGATCAAGGAACTGAGGATGCAGGAAGAGGCCTTGGAGCAGACGCTCGAAGAGATGCAGGCGGAATATGCACGTGCTGCCGCGCTCGAAGAGCGCGACGGGGCGGTTCGGGCAAGAGCCTAGCGCATCGGCCCGAAAATCGGAATCGATTTTCGGAAAGCTCGATGCGTAGATTCAAAGAGTTAGAGCGTCCTTTGTGCGTCCATTCGGACGCACGGCGCTCTAAGCCAGGATGATCGATGCCTTCGGGCATCTGGGGTGTCATCTCATAAAAGCCATGCATGACGGGCGTGCTGTCCGTCATACATGGCTTTTGGCGTTTCTCGACTTCGGAAGATCAGTTGATGACGTCGCGCCATTCTTCATGGCGGAGCGCCTGCGCCTTGAAAAAGGGGCAGAGCGGAATGATCTTCCAGCCGCCGGTTCTGGCGGCTTCGACCGCATGCAGCGCCAGCGCCTGGCCGACGCCCTTGCCGCGCAGCGCATCCGGCACGCCGGTATGATCGATGATGATGAGCGTCGGCGTTGTGCGGGAATAGGTCATTTCGGCCTGGTGGCCTTCGAGCTCGGCGACGTAGCGGCCGCCCGATGCGTTCTCTTCGTTGGTGATCTTCATGCCGACTGCCTTCCTTTAGATTGCGTTGAAGCAAACGTGCCATGGCGCCGGCGCAAAGCAAAGGCCGCTCAAGGTGACGGATTGTTCGATGGAAGGGGAGGCAGGTGGTGCGGCGCTTGCGGAAGAAGATGCCGAGCCTTGCTCGCGCAGCCGTTGTCCGAGTGGTCTTTGTGGACGGTGGCCGCGCTGCAGAGCGTCGGTTCAGTTCGGCAATGAGATAAACGCCGGATAGCAGCAAAAGCTTCGGGCCGGCTTCACATCTTGCGATGTGCGGTCGGCCCGAACTGAAATGGAATCAACTTCAATAATTAATCAATGGCGATACTGCTGGATGCGCGTAGTGCGCAGGCCAGCAAGACCATGGCTGTTGATGGATGACTGCCAGGAGAGAAACTCCTCGACGGTCAGGGTATAGCGTTCGCAAGCTTCTTCCAAGCTCAACAGGCCACCGCGCACAGCTGCGACAACCTCTGCCTTACGGCGAATTACCCAGCGCCGAGTATTCGGCGGCGGCAAATCCGCAATCGTCAGCGGGCTGCCATCGGGGCCGATGACATATTTCACTCGGGGACGTATCATTTCGGTCATTGGACTCTCTACACAACTCAAGACCACGAGAGCCACTCTAGCTTGTCACATTTAAAAATTGCCTAAACGCGTCGTAAGACTTTGATAATAAATTTAACCGCGTCGCATGATGACGCTGGCGCGCGCCGAGCGCACGGCTTCCCTTGCGTAAATTTGTCATAAGTGCATGGGAGCCATGCACAATGAATATTAGTTGTCTGATCCTCATCAAACTATAAGCCTCCCCAGGGGCAGATAGAACGTCGCGTGTCGTCGCGATTGTTGTTTCTGCGTGCGTTGGGAATAGAATGTCAGGCTTCGCATAACGTCGAAGCGGCCGTTTTTTCTTTTCCTATACTTTGATTGTTGCTGCCAGAAGGCCGTTTTCAGGCAAGTTTAGCCTTTGAAGGACGAAATCGATGCGGAATGAAGAACGCGCCGTTCAAGACGGCGCGGCGAATATTGTTTTTTTATCGACAGAGAAATCCAGTCCATTGCCGGATCCCAAGGAGCGCCTCGCGCGTCTGGCGAAAGCGGCGGGTTTCAACCACTATTTGTTCGCGGGCTTTCCCCATGGCGACAATGGCGGCTTTGCGGGAAATCACATTTTCAGCAACTGGCCTGACAGCCTCGTTGCCGCCTATGACGAAGACGACCTGTTTCACAATAGTGCGCTTGTTTCGGAACTCAGGAAATCGAGCCTGCCGGTTTCGTCTGGTGTCAGCGCATTCGAAAGCAGTGTGACGAACCCGAAGAACGAGCGGATTACCGGACTGTTTCGCGAGCTCGGATTTCGCCGGACATTTGCTTTCGTGCTGCATGACGCCGATCGCCAGCCTTATATTTTCGCGTTTTCGGGCGCGCGGGCGGATCTTTCGCGCGAGGAGGCGATGGCGCATGTGTTCAGCGCCATGGAATTTCTCGACGTCTACGCCCGCCTGCAGGTGACCGAACAGCCGCTGGAGAACCTCAGCAGCCGCGAGATCGAATGCCTGCGCTGGTCGGCTGCGGGCAAGAGTAGCGACGAGATCGCCATCATACTCGAGCTCTCGCCGCACACCGTGGTCGGATATCTGAAGAGCGCGATGCGCAAGCTCGATTCCGTCAATCGGATGCAGGCGGTTGCCCGGGCCTTCCGCTACCGCCTGCTGTAACTCACTCAGAGCATGACGGCGCAGAGTTCGGTCTTTGCCGGTCCGAATTCGTATTGCGCCGTGCCGCTGTGAAGCAATGCAAGCCAATCGCCCCGGTTCAGCCAGACGATCGTCGTCGCGTTTTGCCGGGTTGGTGATGCTGAAGCCGGGCCGCTCGCGCTGGCGACGACGGTGGCACCGTTGATCTCGATCGCCGCTCCGTGGCCTGATGAGGTGAGGGTGCTCACGGAGAGCGACAGAAGATAAAAACCGTCGGCCGGGACGATCAGCCGCCCGCCGGTGCCAGACGATACGGCGGCGCCGAGTTCGAAGCCGCCTTGTCCCGCGTTGATATCCGTAAGGCCGGTGCGGCTTGCCGCTGGTGGAGACGCGGTGCCCGCTGCAAGCGATGCCCGCACGATCGGCCGCGAGGGCATGCGCACCACGCCATCCGGCGCCACGACGAGCGCTGTCGACCAATCATTGCCATCACCGCTGACCTTGATCGAGAATGCATCGCTTCCCGCAAGGCCCATCTCTGCGCGGCCCGACCAGTTCGTCTGAAAGAGCAGCGTGCCTGTTTGAGACGGGTCGGCCTTGTTAATCTTCAGCTGATGACCTTGTCCCGCATGGCTGAAGAGGCTTGCCTCGGAGGCGACCGCCAGCCGGTTGATCGCGTCGGCCGTCGCATTGATCCCGATCATCGGAAGCGAGCCATCAGCATCGAGGGAGATGATGTTCCAGTTCGTGCCGTCGAAAGCGCGGAGTTGGCGGGTATCGAGAAAGAAAGCGCGCCAGCCGGGGTTTGGCGAGAGATAGGCCCATGCACCATCCTGCCAGACGGAGATGAGCCCCTGCCGGCCGAGCCATGCGCCCTCGGGATCGGCGCCGACGAGGTAGCGGTCGCCTTCGGCTGGTGTTTCAGGCGGTGCCTGGCGTTCGGCGATGATGGTCAGCTGGACCACGGTGTCGAGACGTTGCAGCGCCTCGTTGTGCGGCACGTGCTTCTGCGCCTGGGAGGGGAGAATGTAGGGCAAGGCGAGGTTGTTGGTCTGGTCCGACACGATCGAGCTCCGGTGTTCGCGGCAGGTTTCACTGCAGCAAATCGTAGAGGCGTGTCCGGAGCCGGGGACAGCGCGCGGGAGCTGGCGCTGATTTCAAAGGGATATTTGTGAGAAATATCCCCGCGTTCAAAGCCGGGGGGCGTTGCCCCAGGAGATGAAATCGGGGTTGGCGAAATCCGCGTCGTGGGCTTGGCGGGTCTTGCCGTAGGTGAGGGGGCGGCCGTCGAGGGTCACGGTACAGCCGCCGGCTGCGCGCAGGATTGCATCGCCGGCCGCGGTGTCCCACTCCATCGTGCGGGTAAAGCGCGGATAGACGTCCGCTTCTCCTTCCGCGAGGAGGCAGAATTTCAACGACGAGCCGATATTCTTGCACTCCGAGATGGCCTGCTCTGCCAGGAAGCGCGCGGTCTGCGGGCTGTCGTGCGAACGGCTGGCGAGCGCGGTGCGTTCGGCCTTGGCGAGGCGCACGTTGATTGGCATCCGCTTTTCGACACGGAAATCCGGGCCGACATGCAGCTTCTCGGCCGTGCCGTTCTCGCCGAGGAAGGCTACGCCCAGCGCGGGCGCGAAGACGATGCCGGCAGCCGGGCGGCCATCGACGATGAAGGCGATGTTGACTGTGAATTCCGGCCGCTTGTCGACGAATTCGCGCGTGCCATCCAAGGGGTCGACCAGAAAGAACGACGAGCCGACCGCCGGCACGATGCCGGCCGCGACCGATTCTTCGGCGATGACGGGGATATCGGGAAAATCGCGATAGAGATGCGCCAGAATGATCTGCTCGGCCTGCTCGTCGGCGATCGTGACAGGACTGTTGTCGGCCTTGCTGGCCGCCGTGCAGCCGGCGCGGTACACATCCATGATCGCCTTGCCAGCCTCAAGGGCGGCGCGTTCAAACGTTTCGAGCATCGCGGGTCGGTTCGATCCCTTCTCCATCATGCTTCTCATATAGTCGTTTTCACGCTTCATTGCACCGCCGGTGACCGTCGCAAAAGGACACAGGTGTGGTTTAACGATTTTCCATCAGTTGGCGAAGGGTAAAGATCACAGGGAAAAGTGAATTTGCGGTGAAAAGTGGCGTCGGAGGCCGGATTGTGTTGAAAAAATCAACTTTTTGAACTCGAAAAAGTCATTTTCACCAAAACGGCAAAGAACTTTGGAGCTTTGAAATTTTACACTTCCCTTTTGCCTTGAAAGCAGTATGAAATCTTTAATCAAGGGCTCAACAAGGGCTCGAATAACAAGAGACGCAGGCTTTTTACGGTTCTGTGTCCAGGGGAAAGACATATGGAATATTTTGTCCAGCAGCTCATCAACGGGCTGACTCTTGGATCCATCTATGGCCTCGTGGCTATCGGCTATACGATGGTTTACGGCATCATCGGCATGATCAATTTCGCTCACGGCGATATTTTTATGATCGGTGGCTTCGCCGCCCTTATCGTCTTTCTCGTCCTCACATCGATTTTTGCTGGTTTGCCGGTCGCGGTTCTGCTGCTGCTGATGCTTCTCATTGCGATGCTGATGACGAGTTTGTGGAATTGGACGATCGAGCGCGTCGCTTATCGCCCGCTGCGCGGTTCGTTCCGCCTGGCGCCGCTGATCACAGCGATCGGCATGTCGATCGTGCTGTCCAACTTCATCCAGGTGACGCAGGGGCCGCGCAACAAGCCGATCCCGCCGCTGATCAGCAGCGTCTATAACATTGGTGGCGTCACCATCTCGCTGAAGCAGATCGTGATCATCATCATCACGGCCGTGCTGCTCACCGTCTTCTGGTATCTCGTCAATCACACGGCGCTTGGCCGCGCGCAGCGCGCCACCGAGCAGGACCGCAAGATGGCGGCGCTGCTGGGCGTCAACGTCGACAAGACGATCTCGGTGACCTTCATCATGGGCGCCGCACTCGCTGCCGTCGCCGGCACCATGTACCTGATGTACTACGGCGTGGTGAACTTCAACGACGGCTTCGTGCCTGGCGTGAAGGCGTTCACGGCGGCCGTTCTCGGCGGTATCGGTTCGCTTCCGGGCGCCGTTCTCGGTGGTCTGATGATCGGCCTGATCGAAAGCCTGTGGTCGGCCTACTTCACCATCGCCTACAAGGATGTGGCGACCTTCGCCATCCTCGCTTTCGTGCTGATCTTCAAGCCGACAGGTATCCTGGGCCGGCCGGAAGTCGAGAAGGTTTAACGTCATGGCAAATGTTGAAAACGCCCCTGGCAAGCCCGCATCCGGACTTGTCCAGAAGGGTATTAAAGAAGCTATCTTCGCAGCCGTTATCTCCTTCGGCATGTTCGTTCTCTATGTCGGTCTCGGCACGCAGCAGAACATCAGCAACGAACTCGTCGTGGTTCAGCGCTGGGGCCTGCTCGCGATCTTCGTCGCCATCGCGGCGGTCGGCCGGTTTGCGATCGTGGTTTTCCTGCGTCCGCATCTAGATGCCCGCAAGCTTGCCAAGGCGCGCAGCGGCGAGCTCGATATCTCCGACAAGAAGGGCTTCTTCCACGCCCACTTCCTGAAGATCGCGCTTCTGGCGCTGGTGCTCTATCCCGTCGTCATCGTGGCGCTGGTTGGGGCGCAGGGCTCGCTGAAGTGGGTCGACAACTTCGGTATCCAGATTCTGATCTACGTGATGCTGGCCTGGGGCCTGAACATCGTCGTCGGTCTTGCCGGTCTGCTCGACCTTGGTTACGTCGCCTTCTACGCGGTCGGCGCCTATTCCTACGCGCTGCTCTCCAGCTATTTCGGACTGTCCTTCTGGGTTCTTCTGCCGCTGTCGGGCATTCTCGCCGGTCTCTGGGGCATCATCCTCGGCTTTCCGGTGCTGCGTCTGCGCGGTGACTATCTGGCGATCGTGACGCTGGCCTTCGGTGAAATCATCCGCCTCGTCATCATCAACTGGACGGATCTGACCAAGGGCACGTTCGGTATCGCCAGCATTCCGAAGGCAACGCTGTTCGGCATTCCCTTCGATGCCAGCCCGCATGGCTTCGCCAAGCTGTTCCACCTGCCGATCTCGTCGGCCTACTACAAGATCTTCCTCTTCTATCTGATCCTGGCGCTCTGCCTCCTGACGGCCTATGTCACGATCCGCCTGCGCCGCATGCCGATCGGCCGTGCCTGGGAAGCGCTTCGCGAAGACGAGATCGCCTGCCGTTCGCTCGGCATCAACACGGTGACGACCAAGCTCACGGCTTTCGCCACGGGTGCGATGTTCGGCGGCTTCGCCGGCTCCTTCTTCGCCGCTCGTCAGGGCTTCGTCTCGCCTGAATCCTTCGTGTTCCTGGAATCGGCCGTCATCCTCGCCATCGTCGTTCTCGGCGGCATGGGCTCGCTGACCGGCATCGCGATCGCGGCGGTCGTCATGATCGGCGGTACCGAGGCGCTGCGCGAAATGGAGTTCCTGAAGCTCATCTTCGGACCCGACTTCACGCCGGAACTCTACCGCATGCTGCTATTTGGTCTGGCGATGGTCGTCGTCATGCTGATCAAGCCGCGCGGCTTCGTCGGATCGCGTGAGCCGACGGCGTTCCTGAAAGAACGGAAGTCGGTATCGGGAAGCTTCACCAAGGAGGGCCACGGCTGATGAGCCCTCAGGAAACCAACATGTCCAGCGATACTCTGCTCAAGGTCGAGCACCTGTCGATGAAGTTCGGCGGCCTGATGGCCATCAACGACTTCTCGTTTGAGGCCAAGCGCGGCGAGATCACCGCGCTGATCGGCCCGAACGGCGCCGGCAAGACCACCGTGTTCAATTGCATCACCGGCTTCTACAAGCCGACCATGGGCATGATCACCATGCGCCACAAGGACGGCAGAGAACACCTGCTTGAGCGTCTGCCGGACTTTCGCATCACTCGCGAAGCCAAGGTCGCCCGTACCTTCCAGAACATCCGGTTGTTCTCCGGCCTGACGGTTCTCGAAAACCTTCTGGTCGCGCAGCACAACAAGCTGATGCTGGCATCGGGCTACACCATTCTCGGCCTGCTCGGGATCGGTCGCTACGGCGCGGAAGCGAAGAACGCGATCGAGCTTGCCCGCTACTGGCTGGAGAAGGCCGATCTGATCGATCGCGCCGACGATCCCGCCGGCGACCTGCCCTATGGCGCTCAGCGCCGCCTTGAGATCGCGCGCGCCATGTGCACCGGACCGGAGCTGCTTTGCCTGGACGAGCCGGCCGCCGGTCTCAACCCGAAGGAATCGCTGACGCTGAACACGCTTCTGCGCGGTATCCGCGACGAGGGCACGTCGCTGCTCCTGATCGAACACGACATGTCCGTGGTCATGGAAATTTCCGACCACGTCGTCGTGCTCGAATACGGCCAGAAGATTTCCGATGGCACGCCAGACCATGTGAAGAACGATCCGAAGGTCATCGCGGCCTATCTCGGTGTCGAAGACGAGGAAGTGGAACAGGTGATCGCAGACGTCGAAAACCTCGAAGGAGGTACGCACTGATGACCGGTCAGCCACTTCTCAAGGTCGAGGGTGTTGAAACCTATTACGGCAACATCCGCGCGCTCGCCGGCATCGATGTCCACGTCAACCAGGGCGAAATCGTCAGCCTGATCGGCGCCAACGGCGCCGGCAAGTCGACGCTGATGATGACGATCTGCGGCAGCCCGCAGGCGCGCGCCGGCAAGGTCATCTTCGAAGGCCGCGACATCACCAAGATGCCGACCCACGAGATCGCCCGCCTGCGCATCGCGCAGTCACCAGAGGGACGCCGCATTTTCCCGCGCATGAGCGTGATGGAAAACCTGCAGATGGGCGCCGGGCTCGACAACCTGAAATACTTCAAGGAAGACGTCGAGAAGATCTTCGCGATGTTCCCGCGTCTCAAGGAGCGCCAGACGCAGCGCGGCGGCACGCTTTCGGGCGGCGAGCAGCAGATGCTGTCGATCGGCCGCGCGCTGATGGCGCGTCCGAAGCTTTTGCTTCTCGACGAGCCGTCGCTCGGTCTCGCGCCGCTGATCGTCAAGGGCATCTTCGAGGCGATCAAGAAGCTGAACAAGGATGAGGGGCTCACCGTGTTCCTCGTCGAGCAGAACGCATTCGCGGCGCTGAAGCTGTCCGACCGGGCCTATGTCATGGTCAACGGCAAGGTGACGATGTCGGGCTCCGGCCAGGAACTGCTCGCCAATCCTGAAGTTCGCGCCGCCTATCTCGAAGGCGGACGGCATTGAGCATGACGAAGGGGAGACTTTGATATGCAGGGACTTTTCTTTGAAGGCGATACCGGCGTTCGCAGCGTCATTCGCCTGATCGTCGTGTTGATCGGCTTCTGGACCGCGTGGCGTTCGGGCAAAGCTGCCGCTGACGGCTGGAGCGACTATCCAATTGTCATCGGCTACAGCGTGCTTCTGGCGGCCGCGATGCAGTTTCTGCATCACGCGCTGTTCGACGGACCTGTGCTGAGCGTGTTCTATTACGCTATCGACTTCGTCCTTCTCCTGGTCTTCGCGACGGCGGGATACCGCTATCGCCGGACCAATCAGATGGTCAATAATTACTACTGGCTCTACGAAAAAACGTCACCCTTCTCCTGGAAGGCAAAACATTGACAGCCGGTTGAATCTAGGGACAAATTACCTCTCCGAGTGGAACAGGTTTCCCGGCGCAGTAAAGTGGGTGATGCGCTGGGTAATGGAACGGAACCCGCTAAAAAACTGGGAGTAACATAATGAAGAAGTCTCTTCTGTCGGCAGTGGCTCTGACGGCGATGGTCGCCTTCAGCAGCAACGCTTGGGCCGACATCACGGTTGCCGTTGCTGGTCCGCTGACCGGCCCGAACGCTGCGTTCGGCGCACAGCTCCAGAAGGGTGCCGAGCAGGCAGCTGCCGACATCAACGCTGCTGGCGGCATCAACGGCGAGCAGATCAAGATCGTGCTCGGCGACGACGTGTCCGACCCGAAGCAGGGTATCTCGGTTGCCAACAAGTTCGCAGCTGACGGCGTCAAGTTCGTCATCGGCCACTTCAACTCGGGCGTTTCGATCCCGGCTTCCGAAGTTTACGCTGAAAACGGCATCCTCGAAATCACCCCGGCTGCGACCAACCCGCAGTTCACCGAGCGTGGTCTTTGGAACACGTTCCGTACTTGCGGTCGCGACGACCAGCAGGGCGGCATCGCCGGCAAGTACCTTGCCGACCACTTCAAGGACGCCAAGATCGCTGTCGTTCACGACAAGACTCCTTACGGCCAGGGCCTCGCTGACGAAACCAAGAAGGCCATGAATGCCGCTGGTCTCACCGAAGCCATGTACGAAGGCATCAACGTCGGCGACAAGGACTTCTCGGCCCTCATCGCCAAGATGAAGGAAGCCGGCGTTTCGATCATCTACTGGGGTGGTCTCCACACCGAAGCTGGTCTGATCATCCGCCAGGCCGCCGACCAGGGCCTGAAGGCAACGCTCGTATCGGGTGACGGTATCGTTTCGAACGAACTGGCATCGATCGCTGGTGACGCAGTCGCCGGCACGCTGAACACGTTCGGCCCGGACGCAACGCTGAACCCAGACAACAAGGCACTCGTCGAGAAGTTCAAGGCTGCCGGCTTCAACCCTGAAGCTTACACGCTGTACTCCTACGCCGCGATGCAGACGATCGCTGAAGCTGCCAAGGCAGCTGCTTCGACCGACGCTGAAGCCGTTGCCGCAGCGATGAAGGCCAAGGGTCCGTTCAAGACCGTTCTCGGCGAAATCTCGTTCGACGAAAAGGGCGACCCGAAGATCCCAGGCTACGTCATGTACGAATGGAAGAAGGGTCCAGACGGCAAGTTCTCCTACTTCCCGCAGGACGCGAAGTAAGAACTTTCGTTCTCACCTTGGAAGCCCGGTCTCGCACCGGGCTTCTTTCGTTTTGGCAACAATGCGAACCGCCCGGCCGCTTACCGGTCTTGCGATCGAGGATGATCCGGTTACGATCGCCGGCGAATTCAACAGGTTGCCGCCGATCGGCGCGCAGCCGCAGACGATACGGATACGCCATGTCCCGCCCCAAGATTCTGCTCACGCGCCGCTGGCCCTCCGCCGTGGAGGCTGTGCTCGCCGAGCGTTTCGACGCCACCTTCAACACCGACGACCTGCCGATGTCGCCCGAAGCCATCGCGGAGGCGCTGCGCACCCACGACGCCGTGTTGCCGACCGTGTCGGACAAGCTTCCGGCGTCGGTTTTCGAAGGCGAGATCCGGGCCAGAGTCCTCGGCAATTTCGGCGTCGGCTATAACCACATCGACATCGCGGCGGCGAAGGCCAAGGGCATCGTGGTGACCAACACGCCTGGTGTGCTCACCGATTGCACTGCCGATATCGCCATGCTGCTCCTGCTTTCGGTCGCGCGCCGCGGCGGGGAGGGCGAGCGGCAGATCCGGGCCGGCGAATGGAAAGGCTGGTGCCCGACGCATATGATCGGCTCCAAGGTCACGGGCAAGACGGTGGGGATCATCGGCTTCGGGCGTATCGGCAAAGCCTTCGCGCAACGCTGCCATTTTGGTTTCGGCATGGACGTGGTGTTCTACAACCGCTCGACGGTCGATGCGGCGGAAGCGGCGCGATATGGCGCGCGGCAGCTAGCGACCGTGGAAGAGGTGCTGGCCGCGAGCGATTTCGTGTCGCTGCATTGCCCAGGTGGGGCTGAGAACCGGCACCTGATGAATGCAGCCCGTTTCGCGGCGATGAAGCCTGGTGCTTATCTGATCAATACGGCGCGCGGCGATGTGGTCGATGAGGCGGCATTGATCGCTGCGCTCGAGACTGGCGTGATCCGCAGCGCCGGCCTCGACGTCTACGAGGCTGAACCGCAGGTGCCGGAGAAGCTGCGCGCGATGGAAAATGTGGTTCTGCTGCCGCATCTTGGTAGTGCTACCGAAGAGACGCGCAATGCGATGGGGATGAAGGTGGTGGACAACATCACGGCCTTCTTCGAGGGACGCGAGCCGCCGGACCAGGTGGCCTGATCCAGCCTATCGCTGCGCGCCGACAGTCTTGCGCTCGCCCGAGGGACCACGCGGTTTGGCTTCGAGGCCGAAGAGCAGGCGCGCGCGGCCGGGGATGAAGTCCACCGCGATGGCGAAGAGGCTCGACAGCACGAAGGTCGCGGCAGCGATGATGATGAAGCTCGGCACGGCCGGCAGGCCGAGCGGCAGCACGTAATAGAGCGCGCCGACGATCACCGTCTGGTGGATAATGTAAAGCGGGAAGACGAGCCGGTTGACCGTGACCAGCCGCGCGTCCGGCTGGTTGAAATGACGGGCGGCGAAGCCGATCAGCGTCAAGATCATCGACCAGGCAAGCAGGAAGATCGCGGCCTTGAAGAGCGGGGTTTCGTCTGCATAGCTGCCGATCGCCTGTTCGGCCGGCGCCAGCCAGGCGAAGGCATAGAGAAACATCGTCACGGCTAGCGCGATGGCGGCGCTGAGATAGCGCTTGGCGATGATCGGCTCGATCAGGCTGCGGTGATTGCGGGCGACAAGGAAGCCGAGGCCGAACCAGCTTGCCCAGACCGCGAACCAGGCGCCGTCATTATAAAGCGCATTGGTTTCCTTGGGGTAGAGCGGCGACAGAGCGAGATTGAGAGCGAGCGGCAGCAGGAAGAAGAGATAGATGGCGCCTGATTTCGCGACGCGTTCGAACCAGGCCATGATCCTGTTTTCGGGTCGGCTCAGATAGAGAAAAATCGGGTAGCAGATCACCGACATCACAAGCAGATAGGCGACGAACCACATGTGCGCCCAGGTGAAATTGCCGGTCGGGTAGCGGCCCTCCGTGAAATAGCGCGTCAGCCAGAAATTGATGAGCGAGCCGTCATAGCCGGTCTCGTACATGCGCTCGTACCAGACCTGCGGCACGACGAGGACGGCCATGGCGAAGAGCAGGGGAACGAGCAGGCGGATGGTGCGCTTGCGCAGGAAGGCGAGGCTGGAATCCGAGCGGAAGGAGAAGGCAGCACCCATGCCGGAGACGAAAAACAACAGAGCCAGTCGCCAGGCGCGCGGGAATTCCATGATCAGCGAGAGCGCCGGGCTGGTGCGATCGCTATGGATCAGCCAGCCCATGTCGGTGAAGAAGGCCGCCGAGGAGTGATAGAGGATCAGGATCGCGAAGGCGGAAATCCGCAGCCGATCCACATAATAAAGCCTGTCCTTCATGACCTGCCGGATATCATCTTGATGCCATGCCCAACTTGCGGGCGTCGCTCAAGGATATCCGTGTGTGCTTTCTAAAGTGTGAGCGCCTTTTCTGCTGTCATGACTCGCTCAAGTCTCATGCAACACATGCGCCGCCTTGACCGCGGCCGAGGCGCGGTTTTCGACGCCGAGTTTGACGTAGATCTGCTCGAGGTGCTTGTTCACCGTGCGGGCGGAGAGGCCGAGAATTTCGCCGATGTCGCGGTTGGCCTTGCCCTTGGCGATCCAGAGCAGGACCTCGGATTCGCGGTTCGTGAGCGCGAAGCGCTGGCGCAGCACCTGGTCGTCGGCGCGCTGGCTGGCGGTGAGGCGGAAGAGATATTCGTCTGGGCCGATCGTGCCCAGAAAGGCAAGCTGCAGCACGTCCTGGCCGCCATGGGCGACTGATATGGTGGAGGCGGTGCGGTCTTTCATCCAGGCGGCGATGGTTGAGATCACCGTGTCCATGCCGTCGTCGCTGCCCATGGCGGCGTTGACGAGACGGGTGGCCTGGGGGGTCGACCAGTGGATGTTGCCGTCGCCCTTGACCGCCAGCAGATGGCGGCCGGCGGCATCGAGCGCCACGCGGGCGCTCTGGGCGGAGCGGGCGTTTTTCAGGTGCACGCCGATGCGGGCGCGGAGTTCGTCGATGTTGATCGGCTTGGTCAGATAATCGACGCCGCCGGAGCCGAGCGCGTGGACGACGTGT
Source organism: Rhizobium sp. UBA1881 (assembly GCF_002338015.1). Taxonomy (NCBI): domain Bacteria; kingdom Pseudomonadati; phylum Pseudomonadota; class Alphaproteobacteria; order Hyphomicrobiales; family Rhizobiaceae; genus Rhizobium; species Rhizobium sp. UBA1881. The sequence continues at coordinate 8,938 of NZ_DDHH01000052.1, read as the reverse complement.
TCGGTCTCGGTCAGGCCGGTCATGAAGATTACGGGGATCTGGCTGATCGCCGGGTTGGCCTTCAACCGCCGGCAGGTCTCGAAGCCGTCCATGGTGGGCATCACCGCGTCGATCAGGATCAGGTCGGGGGTGATGCGCTCGACGATATTGAGTGCTGCCGAACCGGAGGTCGCGATCAGGACGGAGAATCCGGATTGCTCCAGCGCATCGGTGAGGAAGCCGAGCGCTTCCGGCGAGTCGTCGACCAAGAGAACGATGTCGCGCGGGAGCTCAGCCAATGTGTTCCACCTTTTCGTCGAAGCGGTGCAGGAAGGCCATGAAGCCGTTCAGGTCGAAGGCGGCAACATAGGATCGAAGTTCCTCGGTAAATGGCTGATTTGCCTCCACCTTGGCAAGGTCGGCGAGCTTCGCCTCGATGCCTCTGATATAGCCGATCTCGCCGAGGCGCAGCAGTTCCTGCACATGCGCGTCGCCGGGACTTTGCAGGATCTGCTCGGTCTTCTTCGGCGCGGCGGGCGTCGCTTCGGCGTACAGCCATTTCAGGCCGAGGTGCAGGGCAAGCTTATCGCGCAGGCGGCGAATGTCGACCGGCTTGCCGATCGCGTCATTGTGGCTGTCGTCGCTGTCGCCATGAGCGGCGGCGTCGCCGATGTTGGCTGAGAGCATGACGATCGGCGCGGTCTGGCCGGCTTCGCGAAGGCGCGAGACCAGCTGCCAACCGTTCATTCCCGGCATCAGGATGTCGACGAGGAAGAGGTCGGGCTGGATGCCTTCGATCAGCGTCAGGCAATCGGTGCCGCTTGCCGCCGTCAGCACGACGAAATCGAGCGGCACGAGGATCTCGCGCATCATCTCGCGGTGATCCTCGTTGTCATCGACGACGACGATGGTGCGGCGCGGGCCGTCGTAGCTGACGATCTTCTTTTCCTGCGGCGGAGCGGCCATCTCGCGCAGCACGGCCGAGAGCATCAGACGCACGCGGAAAGTCGAGCCCTTGTCCTTTTCGCTGGTCACCGAGATTTCGCCTCCGAGCGTGTTCGTCAGAAGCTGGGTGATCGTAAGCCCAAGGCCGAGGCCGGGCATGGGGCGGATGCTGTCGGCCTCGCCGCGCTGGAATGGCTCGTAGATGCGGCTCAGGTCCTTCTCGGCGATGCCGCGACCGGTGTCCGTCACGGTGAAGGTCGCGACCTGGCTGCGATAGGCGACATCGAAAGTGACGGTGCCCTCGTCGGTGAACTTGATGGCGTTGGAGAGCAGATTGACGAGGATCTGGCGCAGGCGCTTTTCATCGGTGCGTACGAACTGGGGCAAAGCAGGCGCGCGCTGGTGGTTGAAGGTCAAGCCCTTTGCGAGCGCCTGCGGGCGGAACATGTCGACGATCTGGTCGAGGAAATCCTGGATGTTGATCTCGTTGGAATAGACCTGCAGGCGGCCGGCCTCGATTTTCGAGATATCGAGCAGGCCGTCGATCAGCCCGGAGAGATGTTCGGCCGAGCGGCGGATGACCTTGATCGAGGATTGGCGTGGCGTCGGAATGGTCTCGTCGCGCTCGAGGATCTGGGCGTAGCCGAGCACGGCGTTGAGGGGCGTCCGCAGTTCGTGGCTGAGGCCGACGACATAGCGGCTCTTGGCGCGGTTGGCGGCTTCGGCGGTTTCCTTGGCGGCCTGCAGGGCGGCGTCGGTCTTCTTGTGGGCGGCGATTTCCTTGAGCAGCAGCGTGTTCTGACGCGAGGATTCCTCCTCGGCGACGACGCGGCTGTCATGCGCCAGCACATAAAACCAGCAGACGACGCCGGCGATGACGGCGAAGACGAAGAAGACGATCAGGATCGTGCCGTTGACGACTTCCGCTGTTGCCGGCGAGGCCGCGGAGACCTGGTGGGCGATCATGGCGAGGATGGCGCCGACAGCGGTGAGCGCGAGAATGACGGCGATGCCGTAGCGGCCGAGGCGCGTGGTGAGCTTTTGGACGATGGTTTCGGGCAGCACAGCCTTGGCGACATAACCGACCTGCGCGTTCAGATGCGCATTGGGCTTGCACATGTCGTGGCAGCGACTGTCGAGCGAACAGCAGAGCGAGCAGATCGGCGCGGCATAGGCGGGACACCAAGCCATGTCTTCCGGCTCGAAGGGGTGTTCGCAGACCGAACAGGTGATGTTCGTCAGGTTCTTCCAGCTCTGGCGCGGCTTGCGGGCGAGGTAGAACTTGCCCTTGGTGGCCCAGGCGATCGCAGGCGAGGCGATCAGGGCGACGATGAGGGTGATGTACGGTGCGAGCGAAGCGGCGATCGTGCCGAAAGCGCCGAAATGGGCGATGAGCGCGATGGTCGCCGACAGCGTCATGGCGCCGAGGCCGACGGGGTTGATGTCGTAGAGATGGGCGCGCTTGAACTCGATGCCTGGAGGAGCGAGGCCGAGCGGCTTGTTGATGAAGAGATCGGCCGAGATGGTGCACAGCCAGGCCATGGCAATGATCGAGAAGATGCCGAGCGTTTCCTCAAGCAGCCGGTAGATGCCTAGCTCCATCAGGAGCAGTGCAATCGCCACGTTGAACACCAGCCAGATGACGCGGCCGGGATGGCTATGGGTGAGGCGCGAGAAGAAGTTCGACCATGCCAGCGACCCGGCATAGGCGTTCATCACGTTGATCTTCAGCTGCGAGACCATGACGAAGGCGGCCATCAGCAGCAGCGCCGCGTTGTGCCAGGGGATCATGTAGCCGAATGCGGTCAGATACATCTGCGCCGGATCGGCGGCGCGGTCGGCGGGCACTCCTGACGCGAAGGTTAGCACGACGAGGAAGGAGCCGGCGAGCAGCTTCGGCGCGCCGATGATGACCCAGCCGGGGCCGGCGAGGAAGACAGCAAGGCGGTGACGCCACTTGGTCTGCTTTTCCGGCGGGAGGAAGCGCAGGAAGTCGGCCTGTTCGCCGATCTGCGACATGAGCGCCAGGATGACGGCCGAGGCAGCACCGAACTCGACGAGATCGAAGGGGGCGATGGTGCCGGGCGGACCCGAGGCATGGCGGATGCCGGAGAAGGCGCGCCAGAGGTCGAATTTCTCCCAGTCCATCACGGCGATGAAGAGGAAGGGCAGGATGTTGAGGACGATCCAGAAGGGCTGCGTCAGGAGCTGGAAGCGGCTGATCAGCCGGACGCCGTGGGTGACGAGCGGAATGACCATGACGGCGCTGATGATGTAGCCGATCCAGAGCGGGATACCCAAGGTCAGCTCCAGCGCGCCGGACATGATCGACGCCTCGATCGCAAACAGCATGAAGGTGAAGCTGGCATAGATCAGCGAGGTGATGGTCGAGCCGATATAGCCGAAGCTGGCACCCCGCGTCAGAAGGTCGATATCGACGCCGTGGCGGATGGCGTAGCGGCTGATCGGCAGGCCGATGGCGAGCATGGCGATCGAGGCGACGATGATCGCGTAGAAGGCGTTGGTGGTGCCGTATGACAGCGTGATGGCGCCGCCGATCGCTTCCAAAGCCAGAAAGGAGATGGCGCCGATCGCCGTCTGCGAAATGCGCTGCGAGGAGAATTGCCGGGCGCTCTTGGCGGTGAAGCGCAGCGCATAGTCTTCCAGCGTCTGGTTGGCGACCCAGCGATTATATTCGCGCCTGACCGGAATAATGCGTTGCCGCGCTGCCATGCCCGTAATCGGCCCCTTCGTTCCCCTTGTCATGCGTTCGTAACATGGAACAGTGCGGGGCTTAAGAGTGCGGTGCAACGCAAAACTGCACATTTCGCCCCGTCACCTACGTCATTTCGCGTATACGCTTTCGCAGTGCAGCACCAGATAGTCCCTTAAGCAACAGTTAATCGCCGTTTCAGGCCTGTTGTCGGAACAAGAAGAGGGGATCAACCAGATGAATCTGCGATCATATGTTTCCGGTGCCGTGCTCGGCGCCGTCATGTCGGCCACGGCCGCATTCCATGGAGCCGTTGCGGCTGACGACACCATCAAGGTCGGCGTTCTGCATTCGCTGTCCGGCACGATGGCGATCTCCGAAACGACGCTGAAAGACGCCATGCTGATGCTCATCGACGAGCAGAACAAGAAGGGCGGCCTTCTCGGCAAGAAGCTCGAGGCCGTCGTCGTCGACCCGGCTTCCGACTGGCCGCTGTTTGCCGAAAAGGCACGCGAGCTGATCGAAAAGGACAAGGTCGCGGCCGTCTTCGGTTGCTGGACGTCCTCGTCGCGCAAGTCGGTCCTGCCGGTTTTCGAAGAGCTCAACTCCATCCTGTTCTACCCGGTTCAGTATGAAGGCGAAGAGTCCTCGCGCAACATCTTCTACACGGGCGCTGCTCCGAACCAGCAGGCAATCCCGGCTGTCGACTACCTGATGGAAAAGGAAGGCGTTAAGCGCTTCGTTCTCGAAGGCACCGACTACGTCTATCCGCGCACGACCAACAAGATCCTGGAAGCCTACCTGATCTCGAAGGGCATTCCGAAGGAAGACATCATCGTCAACTACACGCCGTTCGGCTTCTCCGACTGGCAGACGGAAGTCTCCAAGATCAAGGAATTCGGTGGCGCCGGCAAGAAGACCGCCGTCGTCTCCACCATCAACGGTGACGCCAACGTGCCGTTCTACAAGGAACTCGGCAACCAGGGCGTCAAGGCAACCGACATCCCTGTTGTCGCCTTCTCGGTCGGCGAAGAAGAGCTTGCCGGTCTCGACACCAAGCCGCTCGTCGGCCACCTCGCTGCCTGGAACTACTTCGAGTCGGTCGAAAGCCCTGCGAACAAGAAGTTCATCAAGGAATGGCATGCCTACACCAAGAACGACAAGCGCGTGACCAACGACCCGATGGAAGCTGCCTATATCGGCTTCAACGCATGGGTTAAGGCGGTCCAGGCTGCCGGCACGACCGACACGGACAAGGTTCTCGACACGATCATCGGCACCACTGTTCCGAACCTCTCGGGCGGCTACGCTACCGTCATGCCGAACCACCACATCACCAAGCCGGTGCTGATCGGTGAAATCCAGGCGAACGGCCAGTTCGAGATCGTCCAGCAGACCCCTGCTGTCGTCGGCGACGAATGGTCCGACTTCCTGCCTGACTCCAAGGACCTGATCTCCGATTGGCGCAAGCCCATGAACTGCGGAAACTTCAATGTCGCAACGGGCAAGTGCGGCGGCAAGGGCTCCTGAGTGGACACCCCTTCACTCTAAAAGCCTGAAAACAGCTTCCGTCCGGCCCTCCTGTCCGGGCGGAAGTTCTCTCTCCGAAGCGTGGCCTTGAGGCTTCGGACGGCAGTTGCCGTGTTAGAGGCCTGAATTTCCCCGATTGCGCCGGAAGGCCAACGATAACCGAGGCAGAAAGCCGATGTATCGCGCCATCAAGATTTTGCTTTTGACCTTGTGCCTGGCCATGCCGGCATTCGCCACGGCGCTGAAGGCGCAGGAAGACATCCATGCGCTTGTCGACGCGCTCGGCGTCGGCGATTTCCCGGAACGCGAGGTCGCCATCAAGGCGCTGGTCGCATCCGGCGATGCCCATGTCAGCCAGATCCTGCAGCAGCTCAGCGACGGCCAGCTTTACGTGAATTCGGAAAGCGGTGGCCCGGTTCTGCTTCAGGGCGGCACGGAGGACGAGCCGACATTCTCCGATCCGATCAGCGGCGAGGCCGTCGCCGATATCGATGCGGACTACATGTCCAAGGTCAGGATCAACAATTCGCTGCGCGGCGTCATCGCCTCCGCGATGAGCCAGCTGACGCTGCTGTCGCCTGATCGCGGCGCCCGCCTTGCGGCTGCCCAGGGGCTGCTGCGCGATGCCGATCCCGCCAATCTCGAACTGCTCAACTCCGCGCTTGCCGCCGAGAAGGACGGCGAGGTCAAGGAGGCGATGGAAGCCGCCCGCGCCGTGATGGTGTTGAAGAGCGATGTCGGCGCCGAGGACAAGAAGGCCGCCATCGACACGATCGCCGCCCGTGGCGGTCGCAACGCGCTGACCATCCTGACGACGGCGATGGCGACCGCGCCCGACGAACTCAAGGGCGAGATCCAGACGCATATCAACACGATCAACCGCAGCCTGGCGCTTTGGGATGTGGTGCAGAACGTCTGGTACGGCCTGTCGCTCGGCTCGGTGCTGCTGCTTGCCGCCATCGGCCTTGCCATCACCTTCGGCGTCATGGGCGTCATCAACATGGCGCATGGCGAGATGGTGATGATCGGCGCCTACACGACCTATGTCGTGCAGCAGTATATCGCCTCGACATTCCCCGGCCTTGAAGTCTATTCGCTGGCCTTTGCCGTGCCGGCCGCCTTCATCTTTACCGGCTTCGTCGGCCTCGTCATCGAACGGACCGTGATCCGCTATCTCTATGGACGTCCGCTGGAAACGCTGCTCGCGACCTGGGGCGTGTCGCTCATCCTGCAGCAGGCTGTGCGCTCGATCTTCGGGCCGACCAACCGCGAAGTGCGCAATCCAAGCTGGATGTCGGGTGCGTTCGAACTTGGCGGCCTGTCGATCACCTGGAACCGCATGTGGATCATCGTCTTCTCGATGGCCGTGTTCGTGACGCTGCTGATGCTGCTCAAGCGTTCCGCCTTCGGCCTGCAGATGCGCGCCGTCACGCAGAACCGGCGCATGGCGTCGTCGATGGGCATTCGCACCGGCTGGGTCGATGCCTTCACCTTCGCGCTCGGCTCCGGCATCGCCGGCATGGCGGGCGTGGCGCTCAGCCAGATCGACAACGTTTCGCCCAATCTCGGCCAGAGCTACATCATCGACAGCTTCATGGTCGTGGTGTTCGGCGGCGTCGGTAATCTGTGGGGTACGCTGGTGGGCGCGCTGTCGCTCGGCGTCGTCAACAAATTCCTCGAGCCCTTCGCCGGTGCCGTGCTCGGCAAGATCCTGGTGCTCGTCCTCATCATTCTCTTCATCCAGAAGCGGCCGCGTGGGCTCTTCGCACTCAAAGGAAGGGCGGTGGAAGCATGATTACGGCCTTCCTTCTCCGGTCTCTCGATCGCAAGATCATCGTCGCGCTGTTCATTCTGCTGGCGCTTGCCGTGCTGGTGCCGGTGCTGAACCTGATGACGCCAGCCACGAGCCCGCTGCATATCCCGACCTACATCATGTCGCTGTTCGGCAAGTATCTGACCTATGCGCTTCTCGCGCTGGCGCTCGATCTCGTCTGGGGTTTCTGCGGCATTCTCTCGCTCGGCCACGGCGCCTTCTTCGCGCTCGGCGGCTATGCGATGGGCATGTACCTGATGCGGCAGATCGGCACGCGCGGCAGCTATGGCGACCCCATCCTGCCCGATTTCATGGTGTTCCTGAACTACAAGGAACTGCCGTGGTTCTGGCATGGGTTTGACCATTTCTGGTTCGCGGCACTGATGGTGCTCGTCGTGCCCGGGCTGCTCGCCTTCGTCTTCGGCTGGTTCGCCTTCCGCTCGCGCGTCAACGGCGTCTATCTGTCGATCATCACCCAGGCGATGACCTATGCGCTGCTGCTCGCCTTCTTCCGCAACGACATGGGCTTCGGCGGCAATAACGGCCTGACCGATTTCAAGGATATCATCGGCTACAATATCCAGGCCGACGGCACCCGCGCGGCGCTCTTCTCGGCCACCGCCATTCTGCTTGCACTGTCGCTGCTGATCGCGTCGGCCATCGTGCGCTCGAAGTTCGGCAAGGTGCTGGTCGGCGTGCGCGACGCGGAAAGCCGCACGCGCTTCCTCGGCTACCGTGTCGAGCACTTCAAGCTCTTCACCTTTGTCGTCTCGGCGATGATGGCGGGGATTGCCGGCGCGCTCTACGTGCCGCAGGTGGGCATCATCAATCCGGGCGAATTCGCGCCGGCCAACTCGATCGAAGTCGTCATCTGGACGGCGGTCGGCGGGCGTTCGACGCTGATCGGGCCGATCATCGGCGCGATCATGGTCAATGGCGGCAAGACGATCTTTACCGGCCTCTTCCCCGAATTCTGGCTCTTCGCGCTCGGCGGGCTGTTCGTGGCGGTCACGCTGTTCCTGCCCAAGGGCATCGTTGGCACGATCGGCCAGTATATCGGCAAGCGCAAGCCATCTTCCAGCGACACGCCGCCCGCCAAGCGCGAAGACGGCGTCGACGCAGAAATCCAGCCCGCGGAGTGAGCGCCATGATCCCTGACGTCAAACCCAACAGCGTTCTCTATCTCGACAACGTCTCCGTCTCCTTCGATGGCTTCAAGGCGCTGAATGCGCTGTCGATCGTCATCGAACCGGGCGAACTTCGCGCCATCATCGGCCCGAACGGCGCCGGCAAGACGACGATGATGGACATCATTACCGGCAAGACGCGTCCGGATACCGGTCAGGTGTTCTTCAACGGCCAGACTGACCTCACCAAGCTCGACGAAGCCGACATCGCCCAGCTCGGCATCGGCCGCAAGTTCCAGAAGCCGACGGTGTTCGAGAGCCACACGGTCTGGGACAATATCGAGCTGGCGCTGAACCGCCGGCGTGGCGTGTTTTCGACGCTGTTCTATCGGCTGTCATCAGAGGATCGGTCGCGTATCGAGGAGATCCTCGCGGCCGTTCGCCTGACGCATCGCCGCGACGATCTCGCCGCCAATCTCAGCCATGGGCAGAAGCAGTGGCTGGAGATCGGCATGCTGCTAGCGCAGGAGCCGAAGTTGTTGCTGGTCGACGAGCCGGTGGCCGGGATGACGGATGCGGAGACGGCGGAGACGGCGATCCTGCTCAAGGAGATCGCCAAGACGCGGTCGGTGGTCGTTGTCGAGCACGACATGGGGTTTATCCGCGATCTTGGGGTGAAGGTGACGTGTCTCGCTGAAGGCTCGGTGCTGGCCGAGGGGTCGATCGATTTTGTGAGTTCCGATCCGAAGGTGATCGAGAATTATCTGGGGCGGTGATGAGCGTTGTGCGCGTGATACCCCCCTCTGCCCTGCCGGGCATCTCCCCCACAAG
>NZ_DDHH01000161.1:0-13494 GCF_002338015.1 Rhizobium sp. UBA1881 | reverse complement strand
GGCAGGACAGAGGGGGGTATTCCCCGCTCAGACATCAGACGCTCGCTTGCGATCTTCCGCCTGCGCTGCCAAGATTTCCTTCACCTTGGCGACCAGATCGGCCTCCTTGACCGTTTCCTGCGCGACGCGGGCTTCGCGCCACGAAGCGTTGTCCTCGATCTCGCCAGAGAGGCGCTTGCCCTCGATCAGGTCCTTGATCTGCACGACGCCCTCGGCACGCTCATCGCCGCCCTGGATGATGGCGACGGGGCAGCCGCGGCGGTCGGCGTATTTCAGCTGGTTGCCGAATTTCTTCCAGTTGCCCTGGTACATTTCGGCGCGGATGCCGGCCGCACGCAGTTCCTGGGTGATGCGCTGGTAGCGGCCCATGGCCTCGACATCGCCATCCATGACGGTGACGAGGACGGGTTCGATAACCTCGCTCTGGCCGAGCTTGCCGAGGTTTTTCAGCGCCGTCATCAGGCGCGAGACGCCGATGGAGAAGCCAGTGGCCGGAACCGGCTGGCCCATGAAGCGGGAAACGAGACCATCATAACGACCACCGCCGCCGACGGAGCCGAAGACGACCTTCTCGCCCTTCTCGTTGGTGACGTCGAAGGTGAGCTCGGCTTCATAGACCGGGCCGGTGTAGTATTCGAGGCCGCGGACGACGGAGGGGTCGATATGGATCTGACCGCTGAAATAAGGCTTCGGACCATAACCGCCCGCAATGACGAGATTCGCAATCAGCAGCAGCTCGTCCAAACCTTCTTGATATCGCGAATTGTCGAACAGCGTTTTGAAGAAATCGATAGTTTTGATCGGGTCCTTCTGCAGGCTTTCGCCGTAGTAACTGGTCTGGAAATTATCTGGCTTGCAAAATTTTAGTACGCCCTCGATTTGCGCCTGATCGAGCCCGGCACCCTTGGTGAAATCGCCGGACTCATCCTTGCGGCCAGCACCAAGCAGAAGAGCCACGCCCTCGGGGCCGAACTTGTCGAGCTTGTCGATGGCGCGCAGCACGTTCAAGCGCTGTGCAGCCTTATCGTCGCCGCCGAGGCCGATAGCCTCCATCACGCCATCCAAAACCTTGCGGTTGTTGACGCGGATGACATAGTCGCCGCGCTTGATGCCGAGGGCTTCCAGCGTGTCCGACATCATCATGCACATCTCGGCATCGGCCTGCACGCCAGGCGCGCCGACGGTATCGGCGTCGAACTGCATGAACTGGCGGAAGCGGCCGGGGCCGGGCTTCTCGTTGCGGAAGACATAGCCGGCGCGATAGGTGCGGTAGGGCAGCTGGATCTCGTTGAAGTTCTCCGCGACATGGCGGGCGAGCGGCGCCGTCAGGTCGTAACGCAGCGACATCCACTGCTCGTCGTCATCCTGCAGCGAGAAGACGCCTTCGTTCGGCCGGTCGGCATCGGGCAGGAACTTGCCGAGCGCATCGGTGTATTCGAAGAGCGGCGTTTCGACAGGATCGAAACCATAATGCTCGTAGACTTCGCGGATCTTCGCGGTCATCTCATTGACGGCGCGAATATCGGCCGCCGAACGATCGACGAAGCCGCGGGGAAGTCTGGCCTTGAGCTTTTGTGGTTTCTTCTGCTTGTCGTTCATTTCCAACGTCTTCCGCTCAGTGTGACAGTGGCGGTTTCCTAGCGGAAAGGGCCGGATGCGGCAAGGGCGAAGGCCCTTGATCCGGAAGACAGAATCGATTGAACGAGAGAGAATGGACCGAATGGCGGAGCTATACGATGATCGCTGAAGCACTTCTCTACGCCGCGACCGTATGGCGGACGCAGAAGGCGCACCGCAAATATGTCCGCTACTCAGTCAATCTGTGGTCGCGCGCCAATCGTTGCAGCCAGCAGTGGGCGGAGCATGAAGAGAATACGAGGCGGGCGATCCTTGCGGCAATAGCGGGCTGCAAGCAGCGGCGGACGGCCGTGGTGCTGGGGTCCGGCTTGCTGCGCGACGTGCCGATCCGGGAGCTGGCGGCCAGCTTCGATACGGTCGTTCTGATCGATCTCGTGCATGTCGCGACGGTGAGGATGAAGATGCGCCGCAAGGCCTATCGCAATGTCCGGCTGATCGAGCGCGATCTCTCGGGCTATGACGCGCTTGCCGCCGGCGAGACGCCGGAGCCGCTGGGGTTCCTGCGCAATGTGCCCTATCTCGATCTCGTGGTTTCGGCCAATCTGCTCTCGCAGATCGGACGCGGCGTGCAGCGGCGGTTCGAAGCCGAGCGGGAGCGGATGCCTGAGGATACGTTGGAGCGGCTGATCGCAGCGCATCTTTCCGGCCTGTCGCGGATGCCGTTCAAGAGCTGCCTTGTCACCGATATCTCCTATGCGGTGATCGATCGCAACGGAAAGACCCATGAGGAGGCCGACCTGATGCACGGGGTCGCGGTGCCGGAGGCGCGGGCGGCTTGGGCTTGGCCGGTGGTGCCGATAGGCGAGGAAAGCGCGGATTACCAGGTGATCCATCAGGTGATTGCGGCCTGGTGAATTGCAAGATATCGTGATGCAATCAAAGATTTATTGTATCACTTTTATTTTGCGATATCGTATCGATGAAGATCGTATGGGATGAGCCGAAACGGCTTGCCAACCTCGACAAGCATGGGCTCGACTTCGCCGATCTCGACGAGGTGTTCTTTCTCGGCGCCATATTGCGGCCGGCCAAGCGCGGGCGCCTGATGGCGATCGGGCGCTTTGCGGATGGCTCGATCGCCGTGGTGTTCGCGGTGCTGGGCTCGGAGGGCATTTCCATTATCTCGATGCGCCCGGCGCGCAAGAGCGAAAGGAGGTTGCTGGATGACAGCGAAGAAGACTGAGCTGCAGATCGAGTTCAAGGAAGGGCGTGGCTACTCCAAGGACGATTGGGATGAGGTCAGCGACAATCCCGAATGGACCGAAGAGGACTTCAAGAAGGCGCGCCCCTTTGCCGAGGTGTTTCCCGAATTCGCCGAGAGCATCCGGCGTTCGCGCGGGCGGCCGGCGGTGGAGAGCCCGAAGCGACAAATATCGCTGAGGCTCGATCCCGATGTGATCGATGCCTTCAAGGCGACCGGCAAGGGGTGGCAGGGGCGGATCAACCATGCGTTACGCAAGGCCGCCAAGCTCGATTAGCGCGACGCGACGTCTTGGCAGCGGTGGCGCGCTTGCCTATGTTTGACCGATGCGGCTTTTCTCTATCGCGACGATGATGCTGGCATGGCTGACCTACGGAACGATGTTCGCGTGGGCCGGATGCCCGATGTGCGCGTCGATGAGCCAGCCTGCCGCTGTCGATATGGCTGCCGGCAAGGCGCATCATCATATGCCTGATATGGAGATGGGCGATGCCGTCAAGGGCTCAGTGCCGGCGAAGAACCCGTGTGCTGTCGGCGGCATGGCGCATATGCCGCTCTGTTCTGCCTGTCTCATCGTGCCCGTCGACGTGATCGTTCATGCGGATGGCAAGCAGGTGTTTTCCTATCCCTCGCCGGCGATCGCGCTCGCCTTTCCCGGCGCACGGCCGGCTCCGCAGGCGCCCCCTCCCCGGTTGATCTGACATCAAGACCCTGAGAAACGCGGCGTGATACGCCGCATCGGACTTTTATTGCCAGACTGAGGAAGGATATCCCATGTCTTTTAAGCTACTCGCTCTCACGACCGGTCTTATCGCCGGCCTCTCGTTCAGCGCTCTTCCTGCAAGCGCGGAAGACAAGCCGATGGATATGGACATGAGCATGCCGATGGGCGACCACAGCCCGTCGAGCCATGCCTTTTCCGAGGCCAACAACAAGATGCACAAGGACATGATGATCGAATATAGCGGCGACGCCGATATCGACTTCGTGCGCGGCATGATCGCCCATCACCAGGGGGCGATCGACATGGCCAAGGTGGAGTTGCAATACGGGAAGGACCCCGAGATACGCAAGCTGGCGGAGGGCGTGATCAAGGCGCAGGAGGCCGAGATCACCGAGATGCAGACGTGGCTGAAGGCGCACGCCAAGTAAGGCGCCCTCTCTCGTCACAACGCTGGACGCCGGGTTCGCCTCGGCGTCCAGTCTTGCAATAGCGCTCAGGCCTTCGGTTCGAAGGGCGCGGGGCGACGACCGGCGCCCTGGCGGGAGAGCATCCAGCCGGGATATTCGGGCGCCAGTTGGCTCACCTCGTCCAGCCTCTTCAGGTCGTCGGCATCGAGTTTCAGTCCGACGGCGGCGAGGTTCTGGTCGAGCTGTTCGATGCGCTTGGCGCCGATGATGACAGTCGTCACGAAAGGCTTGGCGAGCACATAGGCGAGCGCTACGGTGGCGACGCTTGCGCCGTGCTTTTCGGCGATCTCGCGCATGACGGAAACGCAGGCCCAGGCGCGGTCCTTGTCGACGGGCGGGAAGTCGAAGGCGGCGCGGCGGCCTTCGCCGTTGCCGGGCGCGCCGGGGCCGTATTTGCCCGACAGCAGGCCGCCGGCGAGCGGCGACCAGACCATCAGGCCGACCTTCTCCTCGTTCATCATCGGCACGATATCGCGCTCAAGATCGCGGCCGGCGATGGAGTAGTAGGCCTGCACGGTCTCGAAGCGGGCGAAGCCGCGGCGCTCCGAAATCCCAAGCGCCTTGGCGATGCGCCAGGCCTGCCAATTGGAAACGCCGACATAGCGAACAAGGCCACGCGAGACGAGATCGTCCATCGCCCTGAGCGTCTCGTCGATCGGGGTGACGCTGTCGGTGCCGTGGATCTGGTAGAGATCGATATGATCGGTCTGCAGGCGCTCAAGGCTCTTTTCGACGGAATCCATGATGTGGCCGCGCGAAGCGCCGCGATCGTTCGGCTTGTCGCCCATCGCGCCATAGACCTTGGTGGCGATGACGACATCCTTGCGGGCGACGCCGAGGTTCTTCAGCGACTGGCCGAGCAGCTTCTCGGACTCGCCGAAGGAATAGACGTCGGCGGTATCGATGAAATTGACGCCTGCCGAGAGCGACCGCTCGACGATCGCGTCGGCCGCCTTCTGATCGACATCGGCAATGGCGCCCCAGGGGCTTTTGTCGTCGGCGGCGCCGAAGGTCATGGTGCCCAGGCAGATTTCGGAGACGAACAGGCCGGTATTTCCAAGCTGGTTGTAACGCATGGTCAAACGTTTCCTTGTGAGGACCGCCGTGAAGCCGGCGGAGGGAATGATCCCGGTTCTATGATTTTTGGGCGGCGCGGCGCTGGCATGGACGCGGCCGCTTCAGGCATGAACCCACCAGACATAAGTTGCGCGTGCGCGGTTTCAACGGCTCGCGCGATACGCAGGGGTTGCGACAACATAGGTCGCTCGCAACTCATTGGCGCACAACCGTGATTGCACCCAATAATTCTCGCTCTTAGTGATTGTATTTACTGCGTTTTCCGAGTGGATTCATAAAATTCTAATTGATACCCACCTAAACAATCCTCGCAGATGCGGGGGCAATCATGACATCCTTGGTTCAGCTTGTGAGTTCACTGCTGCGCAACAAGCGCGGCAACGTGGCGATGATAGTCGCGCTGCTTTTCGTGCCAATGGTCTTGGCCGGTGGCGCCGGGGTCGATCTCGCGCGCTATGAAGCCGTGCGCGTGGAAATGCAGGACGGGCTCGATCGCGGCGTGCTGGCGGCTGCATCGCTGTCGCAGAAGCAGAAGACCGCCGATGTTCTCAAAAGCTACATGAACAATCTCCCCTACGGTGCTGACGTGGCCATCGACTTTTCCGAGGCGACGGCGATGAACTCGCGCAAGATCTCGGCCAACGCCTCCTATACGATCAACACCGCCTTCATGCATCTGGCCGGCGTCAAGACGTTGACGATCAAGACGGCGTCGAGCGCCGAAGAGGCCAAGCAGAATATCGAGCTGTCGCTGATGCTCGACATGTCGGGCTCGATGGTCGGCAGCAAGATCAAGAACCTGAAGGTCGCCTCGCAACAGTTCATCGACCAGATCCTGACCGACGACACCAAGGACTATACGACGATCAGCGTCGTGCCCTATGCGGGCCACGTCAACGTGGGTTCCGCGGTGTTCGACAAGCTCGGCGGCTCCCGCCTGACCGGCAGTCGCAGCCGACCAAGGATCCAAATTACAAGGGGTCATGCTTCGAGCTCGACAATGCGGGCTTTGGCAGCGACGCGATCCCGAGCTTCAAGGCTCGGTCGAACCTGCCGATCTTCACCAACTGGAACTACAACACGACAGACAAGGAAAAGAAATGGTGGTGGTGTCCCGGCGAAGAGGACGCAATCACCTACTTCTCCAATGACGCGACCTATCTCAAAGCCCGGTTGAGCGCGCTGCAGCTCTATGACGGCACCGGCACGCAGAACGCCATGCAGTGGGGTTACATGCTGCTCAATCCGGCCTCATCGAGCATCGTCCAGGCGGCAATCGCCAGCGGGCAGATGTCTTCGAAGTTCTCCAACCGTCCCTCCAGCTTCAGCGATGCCGATACGATGAAGGTGCTCGTGTTGATGACGGATGGCGTGATCACCGCGCAATTCCGCCCGAACGACTACAAGCGCTCTCCGGATCTCAGCCCGAGCAACTACACGATGTCAGGCAACACGGCGACCTACCTGAGCAATATCTGCACGACCGCCAAGGCGAAGGGCATCACCATCTTCACCATCGGCTTCGAGCTCGGCAGCGACACCACGGCGATCAACGCCATGAAGAACTGCGCGACGAGCTCCGCCCACTTCTACCAGGCCTCCGGCTCCGGCATCGGCGACGCATTCAAGTCGATCTCGACATCGATCCGCAAATTGAGACTGACACAGTAATGAGAGTGGGCTTTTTCTGTAGCGCGCGCCGGCTTTTCGGCGACAGCAAGGGCGCGGCGGCGATCGAGTTCGCCATCCTGGCGCCGATCGTCTTTGCCGTCATCTTTTCGATCTTCGAGGCAGGCTTCATCATGACGCAGTCGATCATGCTCGACCGTGCCGTCAGCCGCAGCTCGCGCGCATTGCAGATCAACGGCGCCAAGATGAGCTATGCCGATTTCAAGGCTTCGGTGTGCAAGGAAGCGGTCATCCTCAGCGATTGCGTCAAGTCGATCCGCATCGAGTTCACGCCGGTGACCAAAGCCTCGGATTTCCCGACGACGGGCACGCCCTGCGTCGACCGGTCCGTCGCCATCGATCCTGTCACCAGCTACAATTCCGGCCAGCCGTCGCAGATCATCTTCACCCGCGCCTGCTATGTCGTCGATCCCCTCGTGCCAGGGCTCGGCTTCGGCCTGAGTTTCCCCAAAGACAACACCGGCGCCATCCAGCTGACCTCCAGCTTTGCCTTCGTCAACGAGCCGACCTGATGTTGAAGCACGCCTTTTCCCGCCTGATCCGCGAGCGCTCCGGCGCATCCGCGATCGAGTTCGCGCTGCTAGCGCCAATCCTGCTGTTCTTCTTCCTGGCAAGCATCACGGTGTTCGACATGTACAGGACCTACCAGAACATCGTGCAGGCCAACGGTATCGTCGCCGACGTGATCTCGCGGCAAACGTCGATCGACAATACCTTCGTGTCCAATCTCTACAGCGTCTTCACGCATCTGCAGCAGAACAGCACGGCCCCGATCGCGCTTCGGATTTCCAGCATCAAGAAGACCGCCGGGGTCTACAAGCTGGACTGGACGAAGGAGAGCGGCACGGCCGGGCTGTTGAAGGCGCAGGTTCTGAGCAGCTCGACGCTGCCGCAGCTGACGGACGGCGACTCGGTGATCTATGTCGAGGGTGCGGCGAGCTATACGGCGATGACCAGCATCATGGGCTTCGGCAGCATGACGTTCGCCGAGACCGCCTTTTCGCGCCCGCGCTTCATCGGCGCCATCGTCTATCAGTGACACCATCCCTTGCGGCGAAGGCGAGAGGCTCCTAATTGTTTTGAATGAACAAGAGGGTGCGCCCATGACGACCCGCACGCTGACCACGATCGGCTTCGATGCCGACGACACGCTGTGGCAGAACGAGCAATTCTACCGGCTGACGGAAACGCATTTCACCGAACTGCTCTCCGACTACGCCGAGGGTACGGTGGTTTCGGAGCGGCTGCTGGCCGCCGAGAAGCGTAATCTTCAGCATTACGGCTTCGGCATCAAAGGCTTTACGCTGTCGATGATCGAGACCGCGATCGAGATTACCGAGGGCAACGTGCCGGCCTCGGTGATCGCGCAAATCCTCGATACCGGGCGGGATCTTCTCTCGCATCCGGTGGAGACGCTGCCCGAAGTGCGCGAGACGCTGGCCGCCCTTTCCGACCATTACCTGCTGGTGCTGATCACCAAGGGCGACCTGTTTGACCAAGAGCGCAAGCTGGCGCAGTCCGGCCTTGGCGACTTCTTCCATGCCGTCGAGATCGTTTCCGACAAGACGGCGGTCACCTATCGCCGCATCTTTTCCAAGATCGGCGGCGGGCCGGAGCGGGCGATGATGGTGGGGAACTCGCTGAAATCGGACATCGTGCCGGCAATCGCCGCCGGCAGCTACGGGGTGTTCGTGCCGCACGAACTGACCTGGGTGCTCGAGCATGTCGAGGAGCCGACGGAGGCGCCGCGCTTTCGCAAGATCGAACGGCTCGGCGAACTGCGCGGCGTGATCGACAGCCTCGGTTAAACGAAGACCTGGCTACTTGCGCGAGGGGAAGAGCGGCGACGGCTTGCTGTCGTCGGCTGGGGCTGGCGCGGGTGTTGCCGGCGCGGCCGAGGCTGCCTGCGGTTCCACGAGAATGCTGTAGGGTGCGCCGAGGCCGCGTCTTGGCGAGGCTTTCGAGTAATAGGGGCGGAGCAGCCAGGTCGCATCCTGTTTGACCGTCGTCTGGAAAGTCTGCCCGTCCTCGTCGGTGCCGAAGATCGCCTCGTCGTCGGGGGCCGCGAGATCGAAAATCGCGAGGAAAGCGAACTGGCTCTTCGTCGAGAAATCGATCTTCACATGCTGGCCGGCCTTGACGGGCAAGGTGTAGACCTTGCCGTTGCCGAATTTCGTCCAGCCCTTCAGCTCCATGGTTGCCGCCGGAAACTGCAGCTTTTCCAACCTTTCGCCGCGTTGCAGCTCGGGTGTCTGCGCCATGGCGGCGGGCGCGATCGCGATTACGGCGACCGCCATTGCCATCAGTTTCAGTTTTTTCATGGACGTACCAATGCGTCGCGCATCGCCTCTACTTCGGGACGGCAGTAGCAGCCTTCGAGATGATCGTTGACGAGACCCATTGCCTGCATGAATGCGTAAACTGTGGTCGGGCCGACAAAGGTCCAGCCGCGCTTCTTCAGATTCTTGGAGATGGCGACCGAGGTGGGCGTGGTCGGATTGGCCATGATCGTGGCGCGGTCGACCACCTTTGGGCGTTCGTTATGACCGGGCTCGTAGCTCCAGAAATAATGCGCGAGCGAGCCGAACTCGTCGCGCAGCTCTATCGCACGCTTGGCATTGTTGATCGTCGAAACGATCTTGCCGCGATGGCGGATGATGCCGGCATCGCTAACGCAACGCTCGACATCCTCATCAGTAAACAGCGCCACCTTCTCGAAATCGAAGCCGGCGAAGGCCGCGCGGAAATTCTCGCGCTTGCGCAGGATGGTGAGCCAGGAGAGACCAGACTGGAAGCCTTCAAGGCAGATCTTCTCGAACAGGCGGATGTCGTTCACGACCGGCCTGCCCCATTCCTCGTCGTGATAGCGCAGATAATCCGGCAGGTTGCCGTGCCAATGACAGCGGCTCTTGCCGTCCTCACCGATTGTAATGCCTGTGTCGCTCATCACGTTCCATTCGTTTCAGCGGCTCCGAATCCGGCTTTACCATTTGCAAACCCTGTTTCCAAACCGAACGATAACCCTGACGAAAAGTTTATGGGCCAGTTCGGCTTTTAGTGAACGCGGGTTTACCATTCGCTGGCGAGCGCGGTGGCAGCATGATCGACAGGTGGCGGATGCCGCCCGTCCATTTTCGGCCATTGTAGAGAGTTCGTCCGATGATGAAATCCGTTTTGCTCGCCGCAGCCCTGCTCGGCGTCTTTTCCACGGCCGCCCTTGGCGACGACCGTTATGTTTCCCGTCCACCTGTCGTGCTGAGCCCTGATCTGGCGGCACCGTGGATCATGCAGCTCAGCGGCGGCGGCAATGTTCGACCCGTCGTTTACCAGCGCCCCGTCATCGTGCAGCAGCAGCGCGGGCTGTTTGCTCCGCGTGCCGTTCGTCGCGCGCCGGCGGCACAGCAGATCTCGGCGATCAATCCGGGCGTTCCTGTCATCCGTGGCCAGATCGAGCCGCAGTTCCTGCCGCAGATGGTCGACTACCAGACCAAGGAAGCGCCAGGCACCATCGTCATCGATACCAATAACCGCTTCCTCTATCTGGTCATGGCAAACGGCAAGGCGCGGCGTTACGGCGTCGGCGTCGGCAAGCCGGGCTTCGAGTGGGCCGGCGTGCACAAGGTGACCCGCAAGTCCGAGTGGCCGGACTGGACACCGCCGTCGGAAATGATCAGCCGCGAGGCGGCGAAGGGCCATTATCTGCCGGCGCGCATGGATGGCGGACCGGAAAATCCGCTCGGCGCACGCGCCATGTATCTCGGCTCCACGCTCTACCGCATCCACGGCACCAATGCCCCATGGACGATCGGAAGCGCCGTTTCCTCGGGCTGCATTCGCCTGCGCAACGAGGACGTCGTCGACCTTTACGAGCGTGTCAAAGTGGGCACGCGCGTCATCGTGATCTGAATTTTCTTATGGCGGCAAGGACACACCTTGCCGCCTACCCCCGCATTTTCAGGGTTTCCAGCTTGAAATCCCGGTCGATTCGGTTAGCTTTGCCGGCGATCGTGCCTTGAGAGGGAAATCGAAATGAAGAAAGTGTCTCTGCTCGTGGCGGCCGTTGCCGTTGCGATGTCGGGTATGGTGGCCGTTGCCAGCGCCGAGCCCGTAATGACGGCGACAGATGCCGTTCGTGGCGTCAAGCACAGCCAGCAGATCAAGCCGCAATACAAGAAGCGCGTCGTCCGCCTCATTACAAATGAAGCGCCGGGCACCGTGATCGTCGATACGGTCAACAAGTATCTCTACCTCGTCGAAGGCCGCAACAAGGCCACGCGCTACGGCATCGGTGTCGGCCGCGAAGGCTTCGGCTGGTCGGGCGTGGTGAAGATCGGCCGCAAGGCTGAATGGCCGACCTGGACGCCGCCGGCTGAAATGCGCGTCCGCGAGGCCCGCGCCGGTCACAATCTGCCGGCCGTACAGCCGGGTGGCCCGGACAATCCGCTCGGCGCCCGCGCCATGTATCTCTACCAGGGCAACCGCGACACGATCTTCCGCATCCACGGCACCAACCAGCCCTGGACGATCGGCCTCAACCTGTCTTCGGGCTGCATCCGCATGGTCAATGACGACGTCGCCGATCTCTACGACCGCGTTCCCGTCGGCACCAAGGTCATCGTCGTCGGCCCCGGCAACAAGCAGGGCAATGTCGCCTTCGACGACCGCGGCATCGACGTTCTGAGAACGATCTTCGGCGGCTGAGGTCGCACGCGTTACCAGTGAAAATTAGGAACAGGTGGCCGGCTTGCTGGCCACCTTTTTCTTTTGTGCTGCGAGGACATGAGCCCGTTTCACGCGGCCAATGCTATTTGGCGCCGCAGCTGACCTTGCCGTTGAAGGTTATCGGCTTGTCACCGCCGTAGACAGTCATGTCGTAAATGCCCTGAAACGCCGTTGCGCCGTTCGGCTGCTCAGCGGAGACGGTGAGATTGACGCTCTGTCCGCCGGCGGCCTTTCCACCATCGTATAGAATTTCGAGACGCAGCTCGCCATTGTGCGACCAGCGATTGCTCAGGCTATCGGAATCGATCGAGACGCGGCCGAGCGGCTGCGGGGCTGTTTCGTTCTTGATGATCAAGGCGCCTCTGAAGTGGTTGAGTTCATGACCGGGCTCCGCCTTGAACCCGCTTTCGACGGTGAAGCGGACGTTCTTGTCATCGGCGGAACAGAAGAAACGGCTGTCGGCGTGTGCGACTTCGGTGGCGCCAACAAGAGCGGTGAACGCCAGGAGGAAACGATGCATGCTTGAGCTCCAAATGCCGCCGGACGATCCGGCCGCGTCAGGCTAGCCCGAAACCCTTAAATTTTTCTGGCCGCTAATTTGACGGGCATCTCGCCGCCATAGGCCCAATCGAGCAGTTCGATGGTGTGCAGGATAGGGATCTCAGTCGCCGACGCGATCTGCGTGATGCAGCCGATATTGCCTGTGGCGATGATATCGGGCTTCGTCGCCTCAATGTTCTTCACCTTGCGGGCCTTGAGCGCGTCGGAAATATCCGGCTGCATGATGTTGTAGGTGCCGGCCGAGCCGCAACAGAGATGGCCTTCGGCCGGATCGCGCACGGTGAAGCCCGCAGCCTTCAACAGCTGCTTCGGCGCCATGGTGATCTTCTGGCCGTGCTGCATCGAGCAGGCGGAGTGATAGGCGACCGTCAGCCCCCTCGGCATGTGCGAGGGAAGATCGAGCGTCGCCAGATATTCGGTGACATCGCGGGCGAGCGCGGAAACGCGGGCGGCCTTTTCGGCGTAGATGGGATCGAGCCGCAGCATGTGGCCGTAATCCTTGATCGTCGTGCCGCAGCCGGACGCGGTGATGATGATGGCATCGAGCCCGCCCTCCTCGATCTCGCGGGTCCAGACATCGACATTGGCGCGGGCGCTCGCCAACGCCTGTGCCTCGCGCCCCATGTGATGAACCAGCGAGCCGCAGCAGACCTCTCCCTTGGGCACGACCACCTCGACGCCGAGACGGGTGAGAAGCCGGATGGTCGCCGCGTTGATGGCGGGGTCGAGCACCTGTTGCGCGCAGCCGGTGAGGATCGCCACGCGCCCTCGCCTCTCCCCCGCTTCAGCCGCGTGTGTTGCGGGCGTCGCCAGATGCGAGGGTGCGGGCAGGCTGCGCGGAGCGAGCGCCAGCATGGCGGCGAAAGGCTTCAGCGCGGTGTGTCGACGGAACAGGGCTTCCAGCGGCCGGCCGAGGCGGGCCAGACGCAGCGCCAGGCGGAAGCGGCCGGGATAGGGCAGAACGGCGGCGAG
Organism: Rhizobium sp. UBA1881; assembly: GCF_002338015.1. NCBI lineage: Bacteria > Pseudomonadati > Pseudomonadota > Alphaproteobacteria > Hyphomicrobiales > Rhizobiaceae > Rhizobium > Rhizobium sp. UBA1881. The sequence goes on along the minus strand of NZ_DDHH01000161.1, from coordinate 443 downwards.
AATGCCGCGCGTCAGCCGGTTCATGAAGGGGCGCTTGTAGGTCTTTTCGATATGGGCGCGGGCGTGGTCGACAAGGTGCATGTAATCGACGCCCGAGGGACAGGTCGTCACGCAGGCAAGGCAGGAGAGACAGCGGTCGATATGGGTGACCACCTCAGTGTCGGCCGGGCGGTCGTTTTCCAGCATGTCCTTGATGAGATAGATGCGGCCGCGCGGGCTGTCGAGCTCGTTGCCAAGCGTGACATAGGTGGGACAGGTGGCGGTGCAGAAGCCGCAATGGACGCATTTGCGCAGGATCTGCTCGGAAGCCGCGACATGGGGATCGGCAAGCTGGGCGGGGGTGAAGTTGGTTTGCATGTCAGGCTCGTCCGCCCTTCTCGCTGCGTTGGTGGGTGGGGTACCCCCCTCTGCCCTGCCGGGCATCTCCCCCACAAGGGGGGAGA
>NZ_DDHH01000139.1:0-2827 GCF_002338015.1 Rhizobium sp. UBA1881 | reverse complement strand
GGCAGGACAGAGGGGGGTACCACACCCACTGAGCCAACGTCTTCCGCCTCAGCATCAGACTCCGCCTCAGCCTCCAGCAAGGACAACGGCACCAACCCGACATCATCGGTCGAAAGCGCGGTCGGCAAATCCTCGGAAACCTCGTCCTCGGCAACCCCCCCGCCATCGGCGGAAGGCCCACCCGCGGTCTCCATCTCCTCCGGCAATACCGGATCGGCCGCAACAGGCAAGTCGTCCACCGGCGCACTTGGCACCGGCGCCGTCACCTCAGCAGCAACCGGCTCGACCGCAACCTCGGGGGCCTTGGTCTCGACGGTACCCGGCGCCTGCTCTTCCGCCGTCTTGTCGGGGCCGAAGGTGAAGACCTTTTTGATGAAGCTGAACGCCATGAGAATTCCGTCAGGTCAGGCCGCGGAGGCGGCCGTCAGTTGCATGTCGAGGTGCTTGCCGTTGTGGCCGACGATGTCGACCTCGACCAGCGCGCGGGGGCTTAAGCCCGGCGCTGCGACAAGCGTGAAGTTTTCCGTATGCGCCAGTCCGTTGTTTTCCACCAGCAGCCATTGCCGCGTGCCGACCATGCGATCGAGATGGGACTGATGCAGCATATGTCCAGTGGCGCGCAACCGTGCGGCCCGCTCCTTGACGAGCGCCCGGTCAAGCTGCGGCATGCGTGCCGCCGGCGTTCCCGGTCGCGGGCTGTAGGGGAAGACGTGGAGATGCGCGATCCGCGCTTCCTCGGCGAGCCTCACGGCATTGCCGAACATCTCTTCCGTCTCGGTCGGAAACCCGGCGATCATGTCGGCGCCGATCGAGATCTCCGGCCGCAGCCGTCTGACCTCGTTGACGAAATGAAGCGCATCGGCGCCGGATTGCCGGCGCTTCATCCGCTTCAGGATCATGTCGTCGCCATGCTGCAGCGACAGATGCAGATGCGGCATGAAGCGCGCTTCGTTGGCGATGAGATCGAGGAGATGCCGGTCCGCCTCGATGCTGTCGATCGACGACAGCCTGAGCCGCCTTATGTCCGGCACCTGCTTCAGCAGCGTCTTCGCCAGCAAGCCGAGCGTCGGCTCGCCCGGCAGGTCGGCGCCGTAGCTGGTGGCGTCGACGCCCGTCAGCACGATCTCGCGGTAGCCGCTTTCGGCGAGCTTGCGCGCCTGATCGACCACCGAACCCATCGGCACCGAGCGCGAATTGCCGCGGCCGTACGGGATGATGCAGAAGGTGCAGCGGTGGTCGCAGCCGTTCTGCACCTGGATGAAGGCGCGCACATGGCCGTCGATATGCTTGACCATCTGCGGCGCGGTCGCCTTGACGCTCATGATGTCGTTGACGCGCAGCTTCTCGTCGGCCGAGACGCCGAAATCCGGAAGCGCACGATAATTGGCGCTCGCAAGCTTCTCTTCGTTGCCGAGCACCGCGTCGACCTCGGCCATCTCGGCGAAGGTGTGTTTCTCGGTCTGCGCGGCACAGCCGGTGACGATGATGCGGGCTTCAGGATTGTCGCGACGCGCCCGGCGGATCGCCTGGCGCGCCTGGCGCACGGCCTCGCCCGTCACGGCGCAGGTATTGACGAGAATGGCGTTGTTCAAGCCCGCCTTTTCGGCCTCGGCTCGCATCACTTCGGATTCGTAGGTATTCAGACGACAGCCGAAGGTGATGACCTCGACCCCGCTCACTTGGCTTCCGCCCCCGGAGCCTCGACCGTCTCATCGCGCTGCCACGCGCCGGTCACGGGATCGACGGTGCCGGACCATTCCCATTCGGCGGGACCGGTCATGACGACATGGTCATCCTCACGCCATTCGATGGTGAGCGGCTGCCGGCTTGGCGCGGTGGCGACGTCGATCGTGACCTTGCGGCCGGTACGCCCGGTGCGCGCGGCCGACACGCCGGCAGCGCAGGCAGCCGACCCGCAGGCAAGCGTCAGGCCGGCGCCGCGCTCCCAGGTGCGGGTGCGCAGGCTTGCGTCGGACGTCACCTGCGCCAGCGTGATGTTGGCTTTCTCGGGAAACATCGGGTGATTTTCGAGCAGCGGTCCGAAGCGCTCCAGATCGAAGCTCATCGGATCCCTGTCGACCCAGAAAATCGCATGCGGATTGCCGATCGACATGGCCGATGGCGAATGCAGCACCGGATTGTCGATCGGGCCGATCTGCAGCTCGATGCGGCTGGTATCGAAGAACTCTTCCGCCAGTGGGATCTTGTCCCACTGGAACACCGGTCGGCCCATGTCGACCGAGATCGTTCCATCCTCGTGCTCGGCGGCGTTCAGGATGCCGGCGACGGTCTGGAAGGTGAAGACCTTTTGGCCCGTCTCGGCCGAAAGCGCCTGCACCACGCAACGCGTGCCGTTGCCGCAGGCCTGCGCCTTGGTGCCGTCGCAGTTGAGGATATCGATCCAGGCATCGGTACCCTCGGCCTTCGGATCATGGATCGCCATGATCTGGTCGAACTGGGTCTCCGCGTCGGCATTGAGCGCGATCGCAGCTTCGGGCGTCACCTTGTCCTTGCGCCCGCGCATATCGACAACCAGGATCTTGTTGCCAAGCCCGTTCATCCTCGCGAATTCGACCGTTGCGCTCATTGTCTCATGTCCATGTGTGTTTGGGCTGTATATGGCGGAAATGCGCGGGAATTACCAGTGGCGGCGTGATCGGCCCATCCGCTCGCTCCATCACCGTGGCGACGGGGAAAATTTCGCACCACGACCAAGAAACATCGCGCCATTATCAGCATGATAGCCGAATTCGGCGCACGCCGTTATCCCCGTCATCCGCAATCGCCACACACTGATGACGTCATCGGACAGGGAGCCGGGTTCGCG
>NZ_DDHH01000034.1:352-21727 GCF_002338015.1 Rhizobium sp. UBA1881 | reverse complement strand
GCTTGGGTGCTGCACCGGTCGCTGCCGCTGCCGCGGCTTCACGACCGGCGGCGCGGCGCAGGACGGCGCGAACGCGTTCCACCAGCAGTCGCTGCGAGAACGGCTTGGTGATGAAGTCGTCGGCGCCCATCTTCAGTCCGAAGAGTTCGTCGATCTCTTCATCCTTGGAGGTGAGGAAAATCACCGGCATGTCGGATTTCTGGCGAAGACGGCGCAGCAGTTCCATTCCGTCCATGCGCGGCATCTTGATATCGAAGATCGCCAGATGCGGCGGGCGGGCGAGAAGACCGTCAAGGGCCGAGGCGCCATCCGTGTAGGTCTCGACCTTGTATCCTTCGGCCTCAAGCGCGATCGACACCGAGGTCAGGATGTTACGGTCGTCATCAACGAGCGCGATTGTCGGCATTGTATTCGTCTCCGTCATCTAATGCGCGTCTCCAGGTTTTTTGAAGGTCCCCAGGCGGCCATATGAACCGGATGCGCTTATGGGGATAAAGGTGGAACAAATTGTGGCAAAGATAAAGGGTGGGGCGATCGGTAATTTTTGAAGACAACCGAAAGTCGTGTGGTGAAATTGACTACGCCAAGCCAGTTCAAACGATTTAAAATAAACGTCAGAAATTTAAATCGATTAAATAACTGATATCATTAAATAATATCGATTTATGCCACTTGCGTTTTAAAAATCCTGTCCGTAGGTTCGCGCTCAGTTCTTAACGGCGTTGAGCCCCAAGGGAAGGAAATGACCATGGAGCAGTTCGGTACACACAACCCAGCGATAGAGCTGGCGACGGCAGGTTTTGCAGGCGCGAAGAGCGTTCGCTATAACTTCACCGCCGCCTCCCTCTATGAAGAGTCGATTCGCCGGGGAGAAGCCGAACTCACCGCTCATGGCGCCTTGCGGGCATTGACCGGCCAGCACACCGGCCGCTCGCCCAAGGACAAGTTTGTGGTGCATGACGCAAACACCGATGGCCAGATCTGGTGGGACAACAACAAGCCCATGTCGCCGGAGCATTTCGCGCTGTTGAAGCAGGACATGCTGGCGCACGCCGCCGGCAAGGAGCTCTTCGTGCAGGACCTGATCGGCGGTGCCGATGAGGCGAATGCGCTGCCGACCCGCGTGGTCACCGAGCTTGCATGGCACTCGCTGTTCATCCGCAATCTCCTGATCCGGCCGGAGCGCTCGACACTGGAAAGCTTCGCGCCGAAGCTGACGATCATCGACCTGCCGATCTTCAAGGCCGATCCGGAGCGCTACGGCTGCCGCACCGAAACCGTCATCGCCTGCGACCTGACCAACGGCGAGATCCTGATCGCCGGCACCTTCTACGCCGGCGAGATGAAGAAGTCGGTCTTCACGGCGCTGAACTACCTGCTGCCCGCCAAGGGCGTCATGCCCATGCACTGCTCGGCCAATGTCGGCCCAGATGGCGATGCCGCGGTCTTCTTCGGCCTGTCGGGCACCGGCAAGACGACGCTTTCGGCCGATCCGGCCCGCACGCTGATCGGCGACGACGAGCACGGCTGGGGCGAGGACGGCATCTTCAATTTCGAAGGCGGCTGCTACGCCAAGACCATCCGCCTCTCGGCCGAAGCCGAGCCGGAGATCTACGCAACGACGCAGCGTTTCGGCACCGTGCTCGAAAACGTCGTGCTCGATGAAAACCGCATTCCCGATTTCAACGATGGTTCGCTCACGGAAAACACCCGCTGCGCCTATCCGCTCGATTTCATCCCGAACGCGTCGGACACCGGCCGCGCCGGCCATCCGAAGACGATCATCATGCTGACCGCCGATGCCTTCGGCGTCATGCCGCCGATCGCCAAGCTGACGCCGGATCAGGCCATGTACCACTTCCTGTCCGGCTACACCGCCAAGGTCGCCGGCACGGAACGTGGCGTGACCGAGCCGGAAGCGACCTTCTCCACCTGCTTCGGCGCTCCGTTCATGCCCCGCCACCCGTCGGAATACGGCAATCTGCTGAAGGAGCTGATCGGTCGCCACGGCGTCGAATGCTGGCTCGTCAACACCGGCTGGACTGGCGGCGCCTATGGCACCGGCAAGCGCATGCCGATCAAGGCAACGCGCGCGCTGCTCGCAGCCGCCCTCTCGGGTGAACTCAGCAAGGCCGATTTCCGCGCCGATCCGAACTTCGGCTTTGCCGTACCGGTCGCCGTCGAAGGTGTCGAAAGCGGCATTCTCGATCCGCGCTCGACCTGGGCCGACGCTGCCGCCTACGACGCGCAGGCGAACAAGCTGGTGACCATGTTCATCGACAATTTCGCCAAGTTCGAAGGTCACGTCGACGGCGGAGTGCGCGATGCGGCCCCGGGTTTTCGGGTGGCCGCTGAGTAAATCAGCGACAACTGATTGATGATTCACGTGAAACCCGGTCCTGAACGACCGGGTTTTGCGCGTTTTGAAGCGCCTTTCCAAGCGGGAGACGATGTGAGATAGACAATCACATGGCCAGCGACCCGCTCTATATCAACGACAGGATCACCATTTCAGGATGGGAACTGACGGAACAGTTCGTTCTGGCGGGCGGCCCCGGCGGGCAGAACGTCAACAAGGTCTCGACATCAGTCCAGCTGTTCTTCAACATCCAGAATTCCCCGGCGCTGAACGAGCGGGTCAAGATAAACGCCGTGAAACTGGCAGGCCGTCGCATGTCCAAGGAAGGCGTGCTGATGATCGAGGCCAGCCGCTTCCGCAGCCAGGAGCGCAATCGCGAGGATGCGCGCGAGCGGCTGAAAGAGCTGATCCTCGAGGCCGCCAAGCCACCGCCGCCGCCGCGCAAGAAAACCAAGCCGACCAAGGGCTCTGTCGAGCGCCGGCTGAAGGCCAAGTCTGGCCGCTCCGACGTCAAGAAGATGCGCAGCCGCCCGAGCGGCGAGTAGGTGAGGGGAGGGCATTGATGCTGCAACTACCGAACGGCATTCGCCACAGCCCGGATTATCTGAGCCGCCCCCGCCAGGAAGCGCTGGTCGAAATCATCCGCAGCATCGTCGCGCAGGCGCCCCTCTACACGCCGGTCATGCCAGGCACCGGCAAGCCCATGTCGGTGCGCATGACCAATTGCGGCGCGCTCGGCTGGGTCACCGATAAGGAGCGCGGCTACCGCTACCAGCCGACCCATCCGGCCACGGGAAAACCATGGCTCGAAATCCCGGCCGAATTGCTCGATATCTGGAATGATGTCTCGGGCTACGACAAGCCGCCCGAGGCCTGTCTCGTGAACTTCTACTCGGACGACGCGAAGATGGGCCTGCATCAGGACAAGGACGAGCAGGACCTCTCGGCACCCGTCGTGTCGATCTCGCTCGGAAACACCTGCCTGTTTCGCGTCGGCGGCCTCGATCGCACGGACAAGACCATGTCCTTCAAGCTCTCAAGCGGCGACGTCGTCATTCTCGGCGGGCAGGGGCGTCTGTGCTTCCACGGCGTTGACCGAATCTATCCGTCGACGTCGACGCTTCTGAAGAATGGCGGCCGCATCAACCTGACGCTTCGGCGCGTGAACCCTTAAAGCTTGCGCAGTGCTACCTGCTCGATCAAGTGATTCTGTCCCTTGCGCAGGATGAGATCCGCGCGCGGGCGCGTCGGCAGGATGTTCTCGCGCAGGTTCTTGAGGTTGATGTTCTGCCAGAGCCCCTCGGCGATCGACAGCGCTTCCTCCTCGCTGATCGAGGCATAGCGATGGAAGAACGAGTTGGGATCGCGGAACGCGGTCTCGCGCAGGCCCATGAAGCGCGTCACGTACCAGTCGTGAATCCGGCTTTCGTCCGCGTCGATATAGATCGAGAAGTCGAAGAAATCCGAGACCATCGGCACGATCTTGCCGCCCGCCGGCAGGTCGCGCGATTGCAGCACGTTGATCCCCTCGAAGATCAGGATGTCGGGCCGGTCGATGATCTTGTATTCGTTCGGCAGCACGTCATAGACGAGGTGCGAATAGGACGGCGCCTTGACGTCCGGCTGCCCGGCCTTGATCGCCGCCAGAAAACGCAGGATCGCGCCCGTGTCGTAACTCTCGGGGAAACCCTTGCGCTGCATCAGGTTTTCCCGCTGCAACACGGCGTTGGGATAGAGGAAACCGTCCGTCGTGACGAGGTCCACCTTCGGGCTCGACGGCCAGCGACGCAGCAACTCCTTCAGGATACGCGCGGTCGTCGATTTCCCCACCGCCACGGAGCCGGCGATGCCGATCACGAACGGCGTCTTCGCCACGTTCGACAGGCTGAGGAACCGGTTGCGCTGCTTGAACAGGAGCAGCGACGATTCCACATGCGCCGAAAGCAGGCGCGAGACCGAGAGGTAGATGCGCCGGACTTCGTCGAGATCGATTGGGTCGCCCATCGAGCGCAGTCGCTTGACCTCGTCGGAGGTCAGCGTCATCGGCGTATCCGCCCTGAACTTCGCCCATTCCTCGGAGGAAAAGAAGTGATAGGGCGAATAGGCATTCGCCTGGAAATGATCGTGCGCTTCGGGCGCTCCGGTGATCTGTCTTGCGATACCCATCAGCTTTGCCGACTGGCCTTCTCCCTGAGGCCGGATTGAGCGGTACGGCGCTCAAGTTCCGCCATGACATCTTGTAGCGGAATACCGGCGATCTTCAATACGACCAAGAGATGATAGAGCACGTCGGCCGCCTCGTAGGTGAGGTTCTCTCGGTCGTCGGTCACGGCTGCCATCACCGCTTCGATCGCTTCCTCGCCAAGCTTTTTCGCCGCCTTCGGCTGGCCGGCCGCAACGAGCTTCGCCGTCCAGGATTCGTCGGGCGAGGCCTTCGACCGCGCGTCGACGATCTTTTCAAGGTCGCTGAGTGTGAATTCGCTCATCATATCGCTTTCAGTCTCAGTCGAGACGCATGTCGATGCCGCAGGAAGACATATAGCGCTTCGCTTCGCCGACGGAATAGGTGCCGAAGTGGAAGATCGAGGCGGCGAGAACCGCGGTTGCATGGCCCTCCTTCACGCCGGCCACGAGATCGTCGAGGTCGCCCACACCGCCGGATGCGATGACGGGAACGCGCACGGCGTCCGCGATCGCCCGCGTCAACGCCAGATCGTAGCCGGCTTTCGTTCCGTCGCGGTCCATCGAGGTCACCAGCAATTCGCCGGCTCCACGCTCGACCATCCGGCGCGCGAAATCCACCGCATCGATGCCCGTCGCGTTGCGGCCGCCATGCGTGTAGATCTCCCAGGCGCTGGCCTCGCCATCAGCTGGCGTCTGCCGGCGTTTGGCGTCGATCGAGACGACGATGCACTGGTCGCCGAACTTGTCGGCCGCTTCCGCCACGAAGTCAGGATTGCTGACGGCGGCCGAATTGATCGACACCTTGTCGGCGCCGCAAAGCAAAAGCTTGCGAATGTCTGCGATCGTGCGAACGCCGCCGCCGACGGTAACCGGCATGAAGCACTGGTCGGCCGTGCGCGACACAACATCGAAGATCGTTTCGCGATTGTCGGAGGAGGCGGTGATGTCGAGGAAGCAGAGCTCGTCAGCGCCGGCCGCATCATAGGCCTTGGCGGCCTCGACGGGATCACCGGCATCGACGAGGTTGAGAAAGTTGACGCCCTTGACGACACGGCCGTCCTTGACGTCGAGGCAGGGAATGACGCGAGCCTTCAGGGTCATTGCGCGGTCTCCTTCGCGCGCGACGCTTTGATAAGCGCCAGCGCTTCCGTGGGATCGATACGGCCGTCATAGAGCGCCCGGCCGGAAATTGCGCCTTCGAGCTTCGCGGCATCCGGCTTCAGCATCCGCTTGATGTCGTCGATCGAGGCCAGTCCGCCCGATGCGATAACGGGGATCGAGACGGCGTCCGCCAGTTCCAGCGTCGAATCCCAGTTGATCCCGGTCAGAATGCCGTCACGGTCGATGTCGGTATAGATGATCGCCGCTACACCGGCGCCCTCGAACTTTTTAGCCAGCTCGATGATGCCGAGCTCGGACGCTTCCGCCCAACCCTCGACAGCCACCTTGCCGCCCTTGGCGTCGATGCCGACGGCCACATGTCCAGGGAATTTACGGCAGGCCTCGATGACAAGCGCCGGATCGCGCACGGCAACGGTCCCGAGGATCACCCGCGACAGCCCGCGCGACAGCCAGCTTTCGATGTGATCGAGCGTACGGATACCGCCGCCGAGCTGCACCGGGTTCTTCGTGGCCTTCAGGATCGCATCGACGGCAGCGCCATTGACGCTTTCGCCGGCAAAGGCGCCGTTGAGATCGACCACGTGCAGCCATTCGAAGCCCTGGTCCTCGAAGGCCTTGGCCTGCGCGCCGGGGTCGGGATTGTAGACGGTTGCCTGCTCCATATCGCCCAGCTTGAGGCGAACGCACTGGCCGTCCTTGAGGTCGATGGCGGGAAAGAGGATCATTCTGTCAGTCCTTCAAAGGCGCGAGCTCAGGGCTTCCAGCGCAGGAAATTGGCGATCAGGGCGAGACCGAGCTTCTGGCTCTTCTCCGGATGGAACTGCGCGCCGGCCATGTTGTCGCGGCCAACAAAGGCCGTCAGCGGTCCGCCATAGCCCGTGGTCGCAATCACATCCTCGGGGTTCTGCGCGGCCAGATGGTAGGAATGCACGAAATAGGCATGCAGCCCCTCGGCACCGGTCACAATACCCTCGAACAGCGGGTGAGGGCGCTTCAGGTCCAGCGTGTTCCAGCCGATCTGCGGTATCTTCAGATTGGGATCATCAGGCGTCATTTCAACGACGTCACCGGGAATCCAGCCGAGACCCTCGGTCGTGGTCTTCTCCAGCCCGCGCGAGGACATCAGCTGCATGCCGACGCAGATACCGAGGAAGGGCCGCGCCTTCTTCTCGACCACGTCGATCAGCGCCTCGGTCATCCCCGGCACGGCATCCAATCCGCGGCGACAATCGGCATAAGCGCCGACACCCGGCAGCACGACGCGATCGGCGGCGGCAACGACCTCGGCCTTGTCGGTGAGGTCGATCACTGCGTCAACGCCGGCCTCGCGGGCGGCCCGTTCAAAGGCCTTCGTCGCCGAACGCAGATTGCCGGAACCGTAATCGATAATTGCGACGCGCATCAGCGTCCTCCATCAAAGCCAAAGAGACCGAGGGATGTTGCGGTGCCGCGCTCAGTGCGGCTCCCGCCATCCCACTGCGGCGACGGCATACGCGTGTCGTCACGGAGATCGGTCTGAATTTCAGAAAAGTAGATTTCCTCGGCGACATCGAGCCGATCGGCCGAAATCAGTGCCTCGTCCTGCCAGCCTTTGGCGGCGAGGTTGCGAACCCGCAGGTTCTGTCCCTCGAACCCGACAAGCAGGCTGGTGCCGAAGGTGACAGCAAAGCCGACCAGCCACATTCCGGGTTGATCCATCAGCGCGCCGCCGATGCTCTGCAAGAGAAAGGCGGCAACGGCGTAGAGCCAGAGCCGGTGGACGGCGAGCCAGATCCAGGGAAACAGGAAGCCGAGCACGGTAAAACCGTCGCGAATGAAGCGCGTCTTCTCGTGCTTGATATCGGCGCCGCCGGGGGCGGTCAGAACCAGATAGCTGGAAGTCATGTCGTCAAGCTCCCTGAAGGGGCTTAGACGAGCGTGCCCTTCGTCGAGGGTACACGGCCCGCCTGCCTAGGATCGATCTCTGTCGCCGTGCGCAGCGCGCGGGCGACGGCCTTGAAGCATGTCTCGGCAATATGGTGGTTGTTGGCACCATAATGGTTCAGGATATGCAAGGTGATCCCGGCGTTCTGGGCGAGTGCCTGGAAGAATTCGCGGACGAGTTCGGTGTCGAACGTGCCGATCTTCGGCGCGCTGAACGATACGTTCCAGACGAGGAAGGGGCGGCCGGAGAGATCGACGGCGGCCTTCGTCATTGTCTCGTCCATGGCAAGGTCGATCGAGGCGTAGCGGGTGATGCCGCGACGGTCGCCGAGCGCCTTGGCAATGGCCTGGCCGATCGCGATGCCCGTGTCTTCCACCGCATGGTGGTCGTCGACGTGCAGATCGCCCTTGGTCTCGATCTCCATGTCGATCAGCGAATGTCGCGACAGTTGGTCGAGCATATGGTCGAAGAAGCCGACGCCGGTCGAAATCGTCGATTTTCCGGTGCCGTCGATATTGACGGAAACGGAAACCGAGGTCTCGTTGGTCTTGCGGGATACGGATCCCGTACGGCTTGCTGCGGTCTCGGCCATATGGCGCTCCCTCCGGAAATACGCGGGTTCCTTATCAGGCGTGCCGGGAAATATCCAGAAGCGCGGGTCGAGAAATCGAAGCCAATTGCAATCGGCTTTCGCCAACTTACATAGGGCTCAACAGGGCCGATGTGCGGCCCGAGGTAAGGGCCCGCCTGACGGGCTAGGGTATATTCGATGACAACCATTATTACAGTTCGAAAGGGCGGCAAGGTCATCATGGCGGGCGACGGACAGGTCAGCCTCGGCCAGACCGTCATGAAGGGCAATGCCCGCAAGGTGCGCCGCATCGGGAAGGGCGACGTCATTGCCGGTTTCGCCGGCGCCACCGCCGATGCCTTCACGCTTCTGGAGCGGCTTGAAAAGAAGCTCGAGCAGTATCCCGGCCAGCTGATGCGCGCCGCGGTCGAGCTCGCCAAGGATTGGCGCACCGACAAGTATCTGCGCAACCTCGAAGCCATGATGCTGGTCGCCGACAAGTCGGTGACGCTGGCAATCACCGGCAACGGCGACGTGCTCGAGCCCGAACATGGCGCGATCGCCATCGGCTCCGGCGGCAACTATGCCTTCGCCGCCGCTCGCGCCCTGATGGACAGCGACAAGTCGGCCGAAGAAGTGGCACGCCGGGCGCTCGATATCGCCGCCGATATCTGCGTCTACACCAACCACAATCTCGTGGTCGAAACGCTCGACGCCGAATAACGGCAATCGTTCACAATGGGTCCTGTGGGCCGGGCCGAGAGCGGCCGGCCGGAGCAGGAAAGCCAAGAGGATATCATGACCAATTTTTCTCCCCGGGAAATCGTCTCCGAGCTGGACCGCCACATCATCGGCCAGCATGACGCCAAGCGCGCCGTTGCCATTGCGCTGCGCAACCGCTGGCGCCGCCAGCAGCTCGATGAGAGCCTGCGCGACGAAGTGATGCCCAAGAACATCCTGATGATCGGCCCGACCGGCGTCGGCAAGACGGAAATCTCCCGCCGCCTCGCCAAGCTCGCCGGCGCCCCCTTCATCAAGGTCGAAGCCACCAAGTTCACCGAAGTCGGCTATGTCGGCCGCGACGTCGAGCAGATCGTTCGCGATCTGGTCGAGGTCGGTATCGGCCTTGCGCGCGAAAAGAAGCGCGCCGAGGTCGAGGCCAAGGCGCATATGAGTGCCGAGGAACGCGTGCTCGACGCGCTGGTCGGATCGACCGCCTCGCCGGCCACCCGCGACAGTTTCCGCAAGAAGCTGCGCGCCGGTGAGCTCGACGACAAGGAAATCGATATCGAAGTGGCCGATACCAGCACCGGCATGGGCGGCTTCGACATCCCCGGCATGCCGGGCGGCGGCAATATCGGCATGATCAACTTGTCGGAAATGTTCGGCAAGGCCATGGGCGGCCGGACAAAGAAGGTGCGCACCACGGTCAAGGCCTCCTACACCGACCTGATCCGCGACGAATCCGACAAGCTGATCGACAATGAAGTCATCCAGCGCGAGGCCGTGCGCTCCGTCGAAAACGACGGCATCGTCTTCCTCGACGAGATCGACAAGATCGCTGCCCGCGATGGCGGCATGGGCGCCGGCGTCTCCCGCGAAGGCGTGCAGCGCGACCTGCTGCCGCTGGTCGAAGGAACGACGGTGTCGACCAAGTACGGACCGGTGAAGACCGACCACGTCTTGTTCATCGCATCGGGCGCCTTCCACGTCTCCAAGCCGTCGGACCTGCTGCCTGAATTGCAGGGCCGCCTGCCGATCCGCGTCGAGCTGCGCCCGCTGACCAAGGAAGACTTCCGCCGCATCCTGACGGAAACCGAGGCCAGCCTCATCCGCCAGTACAAGGCGCTGATGGAAACCGAAGGCCTCACGCTCGAATTCACCGATGACGGCATCGATGCGCTCGCCGACGTGGCCGTTCACCTGAACGCCTCGGTCGAAAACATCGGCGCCCGCCGCCTGCAGACGGTGATGGAGCGCGTGCTGGACGAAATCTCCTTCAACGCGCCGGATCGCGGCGGCACCGCTGTGACCATCGACGCCGAATATGTGCGCAAGCATGTCGGTGATCTCGCCCAGAACACCGACCTCTCGCGCTTCATTCTGTGATGCGCAAACACCGGTCTCAGGCTTTACATGCATGATGCCGCAACTTTGACCGACTGAACTCTCGACAACGGGCCTTTTACTTTTTAGTGAAAGGCCCGTTTTGTTGTTGGCGCCAGCATTATTCGGCCAAGATTTTGGTACAGTCAGCGCGCCAGCCAAGCTGGAAATGCCGACCAATACCGGAAATGCCTCTATTGGAAATGATGGGAAAGCTGATCGTGCGACGCCTTCTGACGAGCCTTGTAATTGCCGCCACGGTCTTGACCGCCGCGCCCGCTTTTTCCATGCAGCTCGTGCCGCCAGGCAATCGCAACGTCGAGCAGCCGAACGTTCCCGGCGCATCGGTCCGCCGAACCAAGGGCACCAAGACCACCTTCGATCGCAAGTACGACAAGGTCCACGAGCTCTTGGCCACCGATCACGAGCTGATGAGCAAGATCAAGAAGGTCTCGGCCGCCTATGGCATCGACCCGATCCACGTCATCGGCGCCATCGTCGGCGAGCACACCTATAATGTCGACGCCTACGACCGCCTGCAGTCCTATTACGTCAAGGCCGCGTCCTACGCCGGCCAGAGCTTCCGCTTCGCCTATGACGGCGAGGATGTGGATGACTTCGTCAAACGCCCGCAATTTGCCGAGTGCAACGGCAAGAGCGATTCCTACACGCTGTGGAGCTGCCGCGAGGATGTCTGGGAAAGCGATTTCCGCGGCAAGACGGTCGGCGGCAAGAGCTTCCCGAACAATCGCTTCAGCGCCGTCTTCTTCCAGCCCTTCTACGCCGGCCAGACTTTTGGCCTCGGCCAGATCAATCCGCTGACCGCGCTGATGCTCTCCGACCTCGTCAGCCGCGTTTCCGGTATCAACAAGCTCGACGAGAAGGATGCCGGCAGCGTCTACAAGGCGATCATGGACCCGGATATTTCGCTGGCCTTCGTCGCCGCCGCCGTGCGCCGCTCGATCGACGATTACAAGCAGATCGCCGGCATGGATATCTCCAAGAACCCGGGCCTGACGGCAACGCTCTACAATCTCGGCAATTCCCGCCAGCGCGCCGCAGCGCTCGCCGCCAAGAACCGCGCGTCGGGCGAAACGGTCTGGCCGGAAGAGAACTATTACGGATGGTTGATCAACGACAAGCTGGACGAGCTGGAGCGCCTGCTCTAACTCTAATCCTGCCGGGGAGGGCCATAATCTTCCGCGAAAGGCTTGCAGCACATGGACATGCGTCCAGATCCGTTCGTTCCGCCAGCGCCCATCCCGCGCACCGTGCCGCCGAGCCGGCTTGAGATCATCCGCACCATCCTGCGCAATCCGCTGGAGCTCTGGGGCGAGCCCTCCTACACGCTGCCCTTCATCAAGACGAAGTTCTTCCGCGAACGCACGATCATCGTCAACGATCCCGGCCTGATCAAGCATGTGCTTGTCGACAACGCCGCCAATTACCGCATGTCGGATATCCGCCAGCTGATCCTGCGGCCCATCCTGCGCGATGGCCTGCTGACGGCCGAAGGCGAGGTCTGGAAGCGCTCGCGCAAGGCCGTAGCGCCAGTCTTCACGCCGCGCCACGCCAACGGCTTCGCCGGCCAGATGCTGCGCCAGTCGGAAGAGTACGTCCGTAAGTACGAAGAAGCGGGCAGCGACGGAAAGACCTTCGAGATCGCCAGCGACATGGCCGAACTCACTTTCGCCATCCTCGCCGACACACTGTTCTCAGGCGAGATCGTCACTTCCTCAGACAGCTTCGCCGACGACGTCAACGCGCTCCTGCATCGCATGGGCCGCGTCGATCCGATGGACTTGTTGCGCGCGCCCTCCTGGGTGCCCCGCGTCACCCGCATCGGCGGCCAGAAGGTGCTGGAGAAATTCCGCACCATCGTCCGCGAAACCATGGATGCCCGCCTGGCCCGCATGGAAGCGGACCGAGACACGACGCCCGAGGATTTCCTGACGCTGTTGCTCGATCAGGCAAAGTCGGGCGGGCTCACCAATGCCGAGATCGAGGACAATATCCTGACCTTCATCGGCGCCGGCCACGAAACCACGGCCCGCGCGCTCGCCTGGACGCTCTACTGCGTCGCCAACACGCCGCATATCCGCGACGCGATGGAGGAAGAGATCGACCGCGTGCTGGCAACAGGCGCCGAGCCGGTGAAATGGCTCGATCTCATGCCCTATACCCGCGCCGCCTTCGAGGAGGCGCTGCGCCTCTATCCGCCGGCCCCGTCGATCAACCGTGCTGCAATCGCCGACGATCGCTGGACTAACGCCAAGGGCGAGACGGTTGACATCGAGGCCGGCGTCACCGTGCTGATCATGCCGTGGACGCTGCATCGCCACGAACTCTATTGGGAGAAGCCTCGCGCCTACATGCCCGAGCGCTTCCTGCCCGAAAACCGCGGCAAGATCAGTCGCTTCCAGTTTCTTCCCTTCGGCGCCGGCCCGCGCGTCTGCATCGGCGCCACCTTTGCGCTGCAGGAGGCGGTGATCGCGCTCGCTGTCATGATGCACCGCTTCCGCTTCGACATGACCGATGAGACCAATCCCTGGCCGGTGCAGAAGCTGACCACCCAGCCGCAGAACGGCCTGCCGATGCGCGTCACGCCGAGAGTTCTTGCTTGAAAAGGCATAAATCTTTCAAACTATTGCCTGATTGACTATGAATGAAAGCCGGTCAAAGTGGCAGCATGCGAAAAACGCGCCGCCCGAGGAGATAGTCTATGAGCCGCATCGAAAAACACGGTCTTGCGATTGAAGCCGTCCTTCATGATTTCCTGGTCAAGGAGGCGCTTCCCGGTCTTGGGCTCGATGCGGACAAGTTCTTTGCCGACTTCTCGGCCATCGTCCACGATCTCGCGCCGAAAAACCGCGAACTGCTCGCCAAGCGCGATGCCCTGCAGCTGCGCATCGACGATTGGTATCGCCAGCACGGTGCGCCCACCGATATGGACGCCTACCAGGCATTCCTGCGCGAGATCGGCTATCTCCTTCCCGAGGGCTCCGATTTCCAGGTCACGACGACCAATGTCGATCCGGAGATAGCCTCGATCGCCGGCCCGCAGCTGGTCGTTCCGGTCATGAACGCCCGCTATGCCCTGAACGCCGCCAATGCCCGCTGGGGCTCGCTCTATGACGCGCTCTACGGCACCGACGCGATTTCCGAGGCCGATGGCGCGGAGAAGGGCAAGGGCTACAATCCGAAGCGCGGCGAAAAGGTCATCGCCTGGGTTCGCGATTTCCTCGACAACGCCGTCCCGCTCGTCGATTGGAGCTGGAAGGACGTCGCCGGCCTCGTCATCAAGGACGGCGCGCTCGCCATATCTTCAACCGACGGCGAGCATGTCGCGTTGAAGGATGCGTCGCATTTCGCCGGCTACCTAGGCGATGCAGCGGCTCCGACCAACATCCTCCTGAAGAACAACGGCATCCATATCGACATCGTCATCGATGCCGGAACTGCGATCGGCAAGACCGACGCCGCCCACATCTCCGATGTCTGGCTTGAATCCGCCATCACCACGATCATGGATTGCGAGGATTCCATCGCTGCCGTCGATGCCGAGGATAAGACCGAGGTCTATCGCAACTGGCTCGGCCTGATGAAGGGCGATCTGCAAGAAGAGGTCGTGAAGGGCGGCAAGAGCTTTATCCGCAAGCTCAATCCCGATCTCGATTACACCGGCCCTGATGGCGCCACCTTCGAGGTCCACCGCCGCTCGCTGATGCTGATCCGCAATGTCGGTCACCTCATGACGAATCCGGCTATCCTTGATCGAGATGGCAACGAGGTGCCCGAAGGCATCATGGACGCGATGATCACAGCCGCCATCGCGCTCTACGATATCGGCCCGAATGGTCGCCGCAAGAATTCGCGCACCGGCTCCATGTACGTCGTCAAGCCGAAGATGCACGGCCCCGAGGAAGTCGCCTTCGCCGTCGAGATATTCGGCCGCGTCGAGGATGCGCTCGGCATGGCGAAAAACACCATGAAGATGGGCATCATGGACGAGGAGCGCCGCACCACCGTCAACCTCAAGGAATGCATTCGCGCCGCCCGCGAGCGCGTCGTCTTCATCAACACCGGTTTCCTCGATCGCACCGGCGACGAGATGCACACCTCGATGGAAGCCGGCCCGATGATCCGCAAGGGCGACATGAAACAGGCTGCCTGGATCGCCGCTTATGAAAACTGGAACGTCGACATCGGTCTCGAATGCGGTCTTTCCGGTCACGCCCAGATCGGCAAGGGCATGTGGGCCATGCCGGATCTGATGGCGGCGATGCTGGAGCAGAAGATCGCCCATCCGAAGGCCGGCGCCAACACAGCCTGGGTCCCGTCGCCGACGGCCGCCACGCTGCACGCCACCCATTATCACCGCGTCAACGTCGCGAACGTTCAGCGCGGCCTGAAGGATCGCCCGCGCGCCAAGCTGAGCGACATCCTCTCCGTGCCCGTCGCCGTTCGTCCCAACTGGACGCCGGAGGAAATCCAGCGGGAACTCGACAACAACGCGCAGGGGATCCTGGGCTACGTCGTGCGCTGGGTCGACCAGGGCGTCGGCTGCTCCAAGGTTCCGGACATCAACAATGTCGGCCTGATGGAAGACCGCGCGACGCTGCGCATCTCGGCGCAGCACATGGCCAACTGGCTGCACCACAAGGTCGTCACCGAAGATCAGATCGTCGAAACGATGAAGCGCATGGCAGCCGTGGTCGATGGCCAGAACGCCGGCGACGCTGCCTATCACCCGATGGCCGCCGATTTCGACCGCTCGATCGCCTTCCAGGCCGCTCTCGAGCTGGTCCTGAAGGGCAGGGCACAGCCGAACGGCTATACCGAGCCGGTCCTGCACCGCCGTCGCCTGGAGCTGAAGGCCGCGCAAGCGGCCTGATCCGAAACGAAAGATAACAAAAAGGCAGCCGGAACGAATGTCCCGGCGGCCTTCTTTATACCGAATTTCAGGTCCAGCTTACTGGATAACGATGACCTTGGAGGTCGTCTTGCCCGGACGGACGCGGCTGTAGAGGTCGATGACGTCCTGGTTGATCAGACGAATGCAGCCCGAAGAAGCGGCGGTGCCGATCGAAGCCCATTCCGGCGTGCCGTGCAGGCGGAACAGCGTGTCCTTGCCTTCTTCGTTGAAGAGGTACATGGCGCGCGCGCCGAGCGGGTTGGAAAGGCCAGGACCCATGCCGTCTTCGACGTACTTGGCGATCTCGGGGCGACGAACGGCCATTTCCTTCGGGGGATGCCAGTTCGGCCATTCCTGCTTCCAGGCGACGTATGCGGTGCCGGCCCATGCGAAGCCCTGCTTGCCGACGCCGATGCCGTAGCGCATCGCCTTGCCGCCGGGCATGATGTAGTAGAGGAAGCGTTCGCGGGTGTTGACGATGATCGTGCCCGGACGTTCCGTGGTTTCGTAGGAGACAACCTGCCTGTGGAACTGCGGCTTGACCTTCTGGATCGGGATCGCCGGCAGCGAATATCCGGCATCCGTGGTGACGCCGTAAGCGTCGTCGAAGATTTGCGCGGTCTGGACGGTCGGACCCGGCATGGCAGCCTTGTTTTCGACAGAGGCGCTCTCGGAAGTCGTGGAGCAACCGGCCAGAGCGAGCGTCGCCATCAGGCCGAATACCGGAAGTGCATTGCGGATGCGCATGGATGTCTCTTAAGAATGGGGCAAGGGAGGATCGTTCTTTCGAACCATCTTAGATTATGGTTTATTTTCGATTAACTTCGCCTTGGCAAGCTGTTGCAATGCGGCGGAGCAATTACGCAACGGCAAACTAGAACCGCATGGTTTTTTTGCAACAACGCGGGCGCCGGACCCCAACTTATCCATGACGATTTTGAGTGTTTACAATAACAATCCGTTAATCGATGGCCGGCAATCGGACAGGGCCATGCTGGTGCGTCGTGGGACTCAAATTCTACTTCACGAGATGCGTCACGCCGTGCTGCCCGAACTGCCGCTCGCAAGCGGCCGACGCGCCGATCTGATCACCGTCTCGGACAAGGGCGAAATCTGGATCATCGAGATCAAGACGTCGATCGAGGACTTCAGGGTGGACCGCAAATGGCCGGAATACCGGCTGCATTGCGATCGGCTGTTTTTCGCCACACACAAGGATGTGCCGCTCGACATCTTCCCTGATGATTGCGGCCTGTTTCTCTCGGATGGCTATGGCGCCCACATGATCCGCGAGGCGCCCGAACATAGACTGGCGCCCGCCACCCGCAAATCCGTCACGCTGAACTTTTCGCGCGCGGCCGCCCAGCGCCTGCTGATGGCCGAATGGGCCACCGGCAAGCCGCTCGGCGTCGACGACGTCTAGAGCCTTTCCTGGTTAGCTTGAAGCATTCTGCCGGAGCAGGTTTTCGTCAGGGCAAAGGCGATTGGCGAAGGGCATACCCCAGGTACGGTCGAGCCGATCGCCTTTGATCCTGGCGGAAAGATGCCCGGCCCTAGCCGGTTTGCGCAGCAAACCAGCGGGGGTTGGCTGAAACGGGCCGCCTGATCGTCCGGCCGGCTTGGCCGTATGCGTTTGCTACGACGCGCGCCTGCCGGTCGACCATCCGACTCCGTTTGAGCCAACAGAATGCTTCAATCTAACCAGGAAAGGCTCTAGCTTGAATCTACTTCGGCGCCCGCTTTGCGAGAATGCGCTGCAATGTGCGGCGGTGCATGTTGAGCCGGCGCGCCGTCTCCGAAACGTTGCGTTCGCAGATCTCGTAGACACGCTGGATATGCTCCCAGCGAACCCGGTCGGCCGACATCGGGTTCTCAGGCAGCTCGACCTTCTCGCCGCTGCGCTGCGTCAGCGCCGCATAGACATCGTCGGCATCCGCCGGCTTGGCAAGATAGTCGACGGCGCCGAGCTTTACCGCGGTCACCGCTGTCGCGATATTGCCGTAACCGGTGAGGACGACGATACGGGTATCTCCGCGCTTCTGGCGGATCGCCTCGATGACTTCGAGGCCATTGCCATCGCCGAGCCGCAGGTCGAGCACCGCGTATTTCGGCGGATTGGCGTGGGACTTCGCCACACCCTCCGCCACGGATTCCGCGGTCTCCACCTGAAAACCGCGCGTCTCCATGGCGCGCGCCAACCGGCGCAGGAACGGTCCGTCGTCATCGACGATCAGGAGGCTCGCATCCGGGCCGATATGGTCGTCGCTGGCGGGGGAGGGGTCGGTAATCTGCTCGCTCATTTATTCAATCCTGGCGCTGTCAGCCCGATATAGGCCTATTGCATTGCGTTTTCTTTAGCCCCATCGGCTCATTTTGTCGAATGCGTATCGATCAGCACCCGCGGCCATTCGACGCGAACGCGCGCGCCGACATAATCAGGACCGCGATTTTCGAAGGTCAGCACCGCACCCGAGCGTTCCAGCAGCGTCTTGGCGATGAAGAGCCCGAGCCCCAGCCCGCCGGCCCGGTCCTCCTTCTGCCGCTTGGTCACATAGGGCTCGCCGATCCTGAGCAGGATATCGGGCGAGTAGCCTTCGCCGTCGTCCTCGATGGTGATGCGCACTTTCTCCTGGTCATGCTCCACCGTGACAGTCACCTCCTGACGGGCATAATCGACGGCATTCTCGACCAGATTGCCAAGCCCGTACATCATCCCGGCATTGCGCTCCGTCACCGGCTCGCCCTTGCGCGGCGCTTTCTCGACGAGGTTGAGCTTGATACCGAATTCGCGATGCGGCGCGACGATCTCCTCCATCATCGAGGAGAGCGGCAGGCGCCTGAGATGCGCATCGCCCTCGGCTGAAAGCGTCGTCAGCCGGCGCAGGATGTCGCGGCAGCGCTCGCTCTGGCTGCGCAGCAGCTGCACATCCTCACGGAAGCGATCGTCGTCCTTCAGCTCGCGCTCCATCTCCTTGGCGACGACGCTGATGGTGGCGAGCGGCGTTCCCAATTCGTGTGCGGCAGCCGCAGCCAAGCCATCAAGCTGCGACAGATGCTTCTCGCGCTGCAGCACCAGTTCCGTCGCTGCCAGAGCTTCGGCCAGCTGCCGCCCTTCCATGGAGACCCGATAGGCATAAAAGGCGGCGAACGTCATGGTGGACGCGATCGCGCACCACACCCCGAACTGCATGAAGCTCGGAATGTCGATCTCCGCCCCGTCGAACCAGGGAAGCGGGAAGGGCGTGAACGGCAGTATGGTGATGCAGGCCAACGCCACCACGATCAGCGGCATGCTGTAGCGGATCGGTTGCGACGCGAAGGCGATGATAACAGGAACGCAGACCAGCACCGCGAATGGATTGACCAGCCCGCCGGTGATGAAGAGCAGCGCGCACAGCTGCAGCAGATCGAAGCCGAGCAGCGCCAGCGCCGCCACCGGGTCGATGCGATGTGTCGCCGGATAACGGATCATCAGATAGAAGTTGACGATCGCCAGCGCGGTGATGAGCGCGATGCACGCCTGCACCGGCAGCGGAAATTGCAGCCACAGCGCAACGATCAGCACCGTGGCGGTCTGCCCGCAGACCGCAAGCCAGCGCAGACGCACCAGCGTCTCCAGCCTCAGCCGCCGGCTGCTCTGCCTGTCTTCCTCGGGCATGCTTTCGACCTTGTCGGCCATCTCTTTATTCTTGATCGGCATTGTGGCTCATGTTCCTCGTGGTTTTGCCCGGGTCGTCGGCAGTGCTTCCTCCGGTCTCTCCGGCCATGGATGCCGGGGATAGCGCCCGCGCATGTCGGCGCGCACATCCTTCCAGCTCCCGGCCCAGAACCCCGGAAGATCGCGCGTCGTCTGGATCGGCCGATGCGCCGGCGATGTCAGCTCCAGCAGCAGCGAAAGCCGTCCGCCGGCAATGGCAGGATGCGCCTTCAGCCCGAACAGCTCCTGGACGCGGATGGTCAGCGTCGGTTCTTCCCCGTCATATTGTATCGGATGCCGCTGCCCGGTTGGTGCTTCGAAATGCGTCGGCGCCAGCCGCGAAAGGTCGCGCTGCAGCTCATGCGGCACCAGCGCCATCAAGCCGTTCGAAAGCCCACCCGCCGAAATGTCGGAAAGCCCCCGTGCATCCGCCTGATAGGGAATGAACCAGTCGTCCATGCGGGCGAGCAGCGCCGCCTCGCTCATGTCGGGCCATGGCGCACCGATGCTTCTATAGAGAAAGCCGATCCGCTCGCGCAGCTGCATCGCTTCCTTGGAAAACGGCAGCTGCTCCAGCCCCATCTCCTTGATCCCCTCGGCCAGCGCCCGCGTGACGGCCTCGCCGGATGGCCTGGGCAGCGGCGTCTCGTCGAAAACAATGGCGCCGAGTCGCGTCGCCCGCCTTGCCCGCACCTGTTTGCTTTGCCGGTCGAAGAAGGTCTGGTCGTCGGTGCGGATCGCGCCCGGCAGTTCGGCCTCGACATCCCCGCGCGTCACTTCTGCCGCCGCGAGAATCCGCGCCTGCGCCGCCCGGCCCGTGAGATCGGCGATCACAAGCATCGGGCTGCTCGCCAGCCGCTCGGTCTCGGCGATCTCTGCACCGCGCCCATTGGCCATCACGAAGCGGCCGCGCCCGCCGCGCTGCAGCGCGATGCGATCGGGAAAGGCGTGAATGAGGAGACGGCCGGCAAGACCCGGCTCGTCGGCCACGATCTGATCGCGTCCCTTCGCCAGCCGTCCCGCAAGCTGCCGAGCCGCCTCGGCCCGCTCGCCGCGCTCGGATTTGAACCGGCGCAGCCGGTCCTCGAGATCGATGCTCGTCCCACCCAGCCCCTGTTCTGTCAGAAGCACGGCCATCATCGCCGCCTCCCGCGCATGCCCGGTCTCCCCCGAGGAGAGCACCATCGCCGCAAGCCGCGGCGGCAGCGCCATATCACGCATCTCCCGCCCGCGCGCCGTCAGTCCGCCATCCCGGTCGAGTGCGCCGAGTTCGCGCAGCAGCGCGCGCGCCTCCGCAAGCGTCGTCTCCGGCGGCTGGTCCATGAAGCCGAGCGCCCGCGTGTCCTGCACGCCCCAATGGGCGAGGTCGAGCACGAGGCCGGAAAGATCGGTCGAGAGGATCTGCGGCGGCGTGAAGGCGGGCATCGCCGCCGTCTGCCCCTGGTGCCAGAGCCGGATGGCAATCCCCGGCTCGGTTCGCCCGGCGCGTCCCGCCCGCTGGTCGGCCGAGGCCCGCGACACCCTGACCGTCTCCAGCCGGGTGATCCCTGTCGATGCCTCGAACACCGGCAGGCGCTGCAAGCCGCTATCGATCACGATCCTCACGCCGTCGATGGTGATCGACGTCTCGGCGATTGAGGTCGCCAGCACGATCTTGCGCGTGCCCACCGCCGCCGGCCGGATCGCTGCGTCCTGTTCCTTCTGGCTGAGATTGCCGTAGAGCGGCGCGATCACGGTGGTCGCGTCGAACCTCTCCCGCAGCCGCTCGGCCGTTCTGGTGATTTCGGCCTGTCCAGGCAGAAAGGCGAGGATCGATCCACTCTCCGTCTTGTGCGCGTCGATGATCGCGCGCGTCATCGTATCCTCGATGCGCTCGCCGCTCGGCCGGTCCTGATGGCGAATATCGATCGGGAAGCTCCGCCCCATGCTCTCGATCAAGGGCGGGTTGTCGAGCAGCGCCACCACGCCGGCCACATCGAGCGTGGCCGACATGACCAGGATCCGCAAATCCTCGCGCAGCGCCGATTGCACGTCGAGCGCCAGCGCCAGCCCGAAATCGGCGTCGAGCGACCGCTCGTGAAATTCGTCGAAGATTACCGCCGATACGCCGGAGAGCTCGGGATCGTCGAGGATCATCCGCGCGAACACGCCCTCGGTCACCACCTCGATCCGCGTTCGCGCCGAAATCCTGGTGTCGAGCCGCATGCGATAGCCGACGGTCTCGCCGACATTCTCATGGAGTAGTGCCGCCATGCGCCCCGCCGCCGCACGCGCCGCAAGCCGCCGTGGCTCAAGCAGAATAATCTTGTCATCGCCGCGCCATGCCTCATTGAGAAGATGAAGCGGTACCAGCGTCGTCTTGCCCGCCCCCGGCGGCGCCGAGAGCACGGCGCGCCGAGCGGTGGCTAGTGCCGCGCCGATCTCGGGCAGAACATGGGAGACCGGGAGCTCCGGCAGGGCACGCAGGTCGATCACGCCTAGTCTGTCCTCTTTGCTT
>NZ_DDHH01000034.1:0-256 GCF_002338015.1 Rhizobium sp. UBA1881 | reverse complement strand
CAGTCTGTCCTCTTTGCTTATATATATATGGCTGGGCGGAACGCCCCGCATCTCTCTATAAAGCGCACTCTATAAAGGGCGAGGGCGGTTCGGCAAACCGGTGATGACGCCGATTGCGCCGGTTCGATACGGCGTGAAGGACGAATATTGCCTGTTTTGGGCTGTTCCGGAGCGATCAGCCTCGAAAGCCGCCGGGGCTGTCACAAAGCCTATCTGGCCGCTATCCGATGTGCGTGAAATTCCCCCAGTCAAAACA